>JAKONB010000382.1 GCA_022702195.1 Beijerinckiaceae bacterium
GAGGCGTCCGCGCGCCGGGCGACGGGCCGCTTGGCGGGGGGCGGCCACGCTCGATCGGGATGACGCGCCGAGATCAGGGAACTCAGCTTGGCGGTATCGGCCGATGCGCATCATTTCTGGGCAGGCCCGTGACCGCCCTGGAGGCAGATATCGCAAATTATCGGCAAGATGGGATCGCAATAGAAAAACGACGTTGCCTGCGGAAACGGGAGCTTTAAGGACGCGTTAATCGATCGGTTCCTAGGTTCGAATCAACCTTCATTTGAAAACCGAAGCGCACGCGATCGGACTTCCGAGGATTGCCCGCATGACGGCCTCATTCCGCCAAAAGCTCGTCCTCCTGCTCGCCGGAGACGAGCTGACCCGTAGCCTCACGACGAGTTGCCTCGAAATGTCGGGCTACGCTGTGCTGAGCGCGCGCACCGCCGGCGATGTCGAGGCCCTGCTGCTGGATCAGAGCGAGCGCCGGGTCGACATCCTGGTGACCGACGCGGACGTGCGCGACACGGTGGACGGCCTCTCCCTCGCCACGGTGGCCCGCTGCATCGATCCCGAGGTGGCGGTGGTCTATACGGCGCGCGCGCCGCGCAGGATCCCGGAAGCCGAGCGGGTGCCCGGCGCGCCCTGCCTGCGCACCCCGTATCACGCCCACCAGCTGCTCGGCCTCCTCGACGGGCTCACGCCGCGCCCCGTCGATCACCCGAGCCCGGCCCAAGTCGCGGCCCAAGTCGCGGCCTGAACGTCGCGGCCTGAACGTCGCGGCCTGAACGCCATCGCCCTGTTCGGGGCGGGCTGGTCGCCTTACAACGGGCGGCGGTTCGGTCCAGCGGGATGGGATGCATGACGAAGCCGGAGATCGGGCGCGACACCGTTCTGTGCATGTCGCTCGCCGGGCGGCCGGGCCATTTCGGGTCCCGCTTCCACAACCGGCTCTACGCCCTGCTGGGGCTCGACTACGTCTACAAGGCCTTCACCACCACGGACCTGCCCGCCGCCATCGGCGGAATCCGGGCGCTGGGCATCCGGGGCTGCGCCATCTCGATGCCGTTCAAGGAGGCGGTGATTCCGCTCCTCGACGCCATCGCGGATTCGGCCGCCGCCATCGACAGCGTCAACACCGTCGTCAACGAGGCCGGGCGGCTCACCGGGCACAACACGGATTACATCGCGGTGCGCCGCCTCCTGGAGCGCCACGGCGTCGATCCGGCCACGCCGTTCCTGCTGCGCGGCTCCGGCGGGATGGCCAAGGCGGTGGTGGCCGCCCTGCGCGACGCGGGCTTCGCCCACGGCACCGTGGTGGCCCGCAACACCGGGGCGGGGCGGGCGCTGGCGGAGCGCTACGGCTATGAGTGGCGCCCGGAGATCGGCGAGGCCGCCGCACCCCTTCTCATCAACGTGACGCCGCTGGGCATGGAGGGCGCGCAGGCCGAGGCCCTCGCCTTCCCGGAATCGCTGATCGCAGCCTGCGACATTGCCTTCGACGTGGTGGCCCTGCCCTCGCGCACCCCGTTCCTGATCCGCGCGGAGGAAGCCGGCAAACGCTGCATCAGCGGCCACGCGGTGGTGGTGCTTCAGGGGCTGGAGCAGTTCGTCCTCTATACGGGCCGGGTCCCGACCCCGGAGCAGGTCGCCGAGGCGGCCGCCCACGCCCGAACCTGACGGGCCGGCCGGCGTTTCTCCGCGAAAGGAGACGCCCATGTCCGAGACGGAGATCATGTCCGAGACGGAGACAGCCGCCGCCCGATTCGCCCGCTTCGACCTGACGGCCATCGCCGCGTCCCTGCCCGAGACGGCGGACACCCTCCTGGTCGACACCTATCTGACCGACCGGGATTCCGCGAGCGCGCGGGTGTTTCGCGTCTACAAGGGCACGCCGCCGCATTACCACGCCACGTCCGACGAGTACCTCTACGTGCTCTCGGGGCGCGGGACGTTCTGGATGGAGGATCCGGCGACGGTGGCGGAGTTCGGCCCGGGCCAACTCCTGTTCTTCGCGCGCGGCACCGTGCACGCCCTGCCGGAGATCCTGGCCGAGCCGGTGGTGTTCCTCTCCGTCGACGCCCCGCGCCGCACGCCCACCGACATCGTCTTCGTGAACCCGGATGACGGGAGCCCGGAGAGCTTCATGGCCCGCAACGCGCGCTGACCGCCCGCCCGGGCTCGGCCTCAATCCGGAATCGCGAAGCCGATGGATTGGCAGACCAGGGCGACCAGCGTCAGCGCGAAGGCGGCCTGCTCGGGGCGGCTGAGCTGGGTCAGCCATCCGAGCTTGGGACGCCATGCCTTCGGCCCGTCCCCGAGTTGCAGGTCGTCCTCGTAGCGGGAAACGAGCCGGTGGAGGCCCGGCAGCGCGGCGGCGGCGAGCCAGACCCACAGCAGGATCGCGGCGATTCCCAGAAGGTCTCCGCCATAGGTGAAGCCGGCATCCAGCATCGGCATCCTCGATACCCGTCAGAGCCCCCTCGACGGGAGATTTTTTAAGCCCAATCCCCCCGGGCGGGAACCACAAATGCGTGGGAATCCGGCGCTTTTCGCGGATGGCGTGTCGTGCGGCACCTGCGGCTCCGCGGTCAGGTCCGATGCGCCGAGGCGGCGGCGATGGCGGCGCCTCCCGCCAGGCGCGCGCGCAGGAGCGGGGCCGCGAAGGCCAGGAAGGCCCGCAGCCGCGTCGGGGCCGTCCGGGCATCCGGATGGACGAGGTGAACCGGGATCGGGGGCGGCTCAAAGGCGGTGAGGACCAGGGCGAGGCGTCCGGCGGCCAGGTGCTCTTCCACCTGATAGGACAGGACCTGGGTCAGGCCGTGTCCGTCGAGGGCCGAATCGATGGCCGCGGCCGAGCCGTTCACGGCGAGCCGGGGCCGGATCGGGACCGGGCGGCCGCCCCGCGCGTCGTCCGGCCCTGGTCCGAAACGCCACGGCTCGGCCAGGGCGGCGGCGCCCGTGGTGATGCAGGCATGCGCCCGCAGCGCGGCGGGGTCCTGCGGCATCCCGTGGCGCGCGAGATAGGCCGGCGCCGCGCAGACCACCCGGCGAACGTCTCCGAGGCGGGTGGCGATCAGGCTCGAATCCGGCAGATGCGCCAGGCGGGCGGCCGCATCGATCCCCTCCTCCACCAGGCCCACCACCCGGTCGAGGAGGAGCAGCCGGACCTGCACCGCCGGATGGGCGTCGAGGAAGCGGTCGACCACCGGCCGGATGTGCCGGGCTCCGAACAGGACCGGCGCGGTCAGGGTCAAGAGGCCGCGCGGGCGCTCCTGCTCCCGGGCCGCCCCCTCCTCGGCTTCGGCCAGATCGGCGAGCACGCGCTGGCAGGTGGCGAGGTAGGTCTCGCCGAAGGCCGTGAGATGCAGGGCGCGGGTGGTCCGCCGCAGCAGAGCCGTCCCGAGCCGCTCCTCCAGCGCGGCGATCGCTCGCGTCACCCCGGCCGGCGAGCGGCCGAGGCGCCGCGCCGCCCCTGCGAGCGAGCCCTCATCCACCGCGGCCACGAAGGCCGCCATCGCGTCGAGCCGGTCCATCGTTGCGAAACCTGCAAGATCGGATTTCAGACAGCATCGATTATCACCAAAGCCGCAACGATCCACATCGAGGCGGTCGGGAACGGCACGACGGTGCCGGACCCGGCCCCTCTCAGGAGATCGCCATGGCCACCACCTACCGTTCCCAGCGCGTCGGCGACGTCGCTGTGTTCTACCGCGAGGCCGGACCCGCCGATGCGCCGGTCGTGCTGCTGCTGCACGGCTTCCCGAGCGCCAGCCACATGTTCCGCGACCTGATCCCGGAGCTCGCCGGGCGGTACCGGGTGATCGCCCCCGACATGCCGGGCTTCGGCAACACCGTGGCGCCGCCCCGGGGCGCCTTCCCCTACACGTTCGACGCCCTGGCGCGGGTGATCGACGGGTTCACGCAGGCCCTCGGACTCGAACGCTACGCGCTCTACGTGTTCGATTACGGCGCCCCGGTGGGCTTCCGGCTGGCGCTGGCGCATCCTCGCCGGATCACCGCCCTCGTCACCCAGAACGGCAACGCCTATGCGGAGGGGCTGAGCGACGCCTGGGCGCCGTGGCGGGCCTATTGGGCCGATCCGACCCCGGAGAACCGCGAGGCCTGCCGCGCATCCCTGGCGCCGGAGGTGATCCGGACCGAGCAGTATCTTCATGGCACTGAGGCGGCCCGCGTCTCGCCGGACGGCTACACCCTCGACATCGCCTATCTGGCGCGGCCGGGGGCGGACGAGATCCAGCTCGACCTCATCCTCGATTATCGCAGCAATCTGGCGCTCTACCCGGCCTTCCAGGACTATTTCCGGACGCACCGGCCGCCGCTCCTGGCGATCTGGGGCCGCAACGATCCGCATTTCCTCCCCGCCGGCGCCGAGGCCTACCGCCGCGACCTGCCCGAGGCCGAGGTGCGGCTGCTCGACACCGGGCATTTCGCCCTGGAGACCCATGCGGCCGAGATCGGCGCGGCGATGCGCGACTTCCTGGCCCGCAACCGCGACCACGGGAGGCGGACATGAGTGCACCGAGCAGCGACGTCGCCTTCAC
Organism: Beijerinckiaceae bacterium; assembly: GCA_022702195.1. GTDB lineage: Bacteria > Pseudomonadota > Alphaproteobacteria > Rhizobiales > Beijerinckiaceae > Methylobacterium. Next base: position 4,545 of record JAKONB010000382.1, read on the forward strand.
GGCCTCGGTCAAGGCCGAGCAGGAACGGCGCGGCTCGCGGGCCGCCCATGCCCGGATGGAAGCGCGCGGCGGGTTCCGCACCGCGCTGACGCCGGATCTCGCCGCCTTCCTGGCCACGATCGACACGGCCTATCTCGCCACCGCCAGCGCCGACGGCCAGCCCTACGCGCAGCATCGCGGCGGACCGCCCGGCTTCCTTCACGTCCTCGGCCCCGGTCTCATCGGCTTCGCCGATTACGCCGGCAACCGGCAATACGTGACCCTCGGCAACCTGGCCGAGAACGCCCGCGCCTTCCTGTTCCTGATGGATTACGCGCAGGGCCGCCGGGTCAAGCTATGGGGCCGCGCCGAAGTCTCGGACGACCCCGATCTGATCGCGCGGCTGATGCCGGCGGAGGATTCTCTCCGGGCGGAGCGGGCCATCCTGTTCCGGGTCGCGGCCTGGGACGTCAATTGCCCCGCCCACATCCCCCGCAAGGTGAATCGCGCCGACATGGCTCCGGTTCTGGCGGCCCGCGACGCCCGGATCGCCGACCTGGAGGCCCAACTCGCCGCCCTGCGCGGGGGAGCGAACGCATTGTCCGCCGCAGGGGATGCCGGTCCGGCTCAAGACGATGCGACCCTTCGATCAAGGAGTTAGGGTCTCTCGCAAGACTCCCGCCGCGCCGTTCCGCTTCCAGCGAGACACGGCGGTGATCGGGAGTTCCGTGAGGCACTCGTGAAGCGTCGTCCATGATCCACCGGTCACGGACGACGCTTCAGCGGCGCTGCGCCCGGGCGTGCATCAGGTTGAGGATCAGCGCCGTCCAGCCGGTCTGGTGCGAGGCGCCGAGGCCGCGCCCGGTATCGCCGTCGAAGAACTCGTGGAACAGCAGCGCGTCCTCCCCCGGCGCGTCCCCTGACCCGACCGCCGGCTTCTCGCCCCGATAGGGCCGGTGCCCGTCCGCATCCCGGGTGAACAGGGCGATCAGCCGGTCCTCCAGGGCATCCGCGATGGAGGCGAGGGTCAGCTCGGTGCCCGAGCCGGTGGGGTATTCCACGAAGAAGTCGTCGCCGTAATAGAAGTGGAACCGCCGCAGGGCCTCGATGATCAGGTAGTTCACCGGCATCCAGACCGGCCCGCGCCAGTTCGAGTTGCCGCCGAACATGTTCGAGGTGGAATCAGCCGGGTCGTACCGGACCGTGAAGGAGGCCCCGAACTCGTTGAGCGAGAACGGCTGCGCCTGATGCGCCTTGGAGAGGGAGCGCACGCCGTAGGGCGAGAGGAACTCGGCCTCGTCGAGCATGCGGTGCAGCAGCGCCTTCATGCGGTGGCCGCGCAGGAGCGAGAGCAGCTTGCGATCGCCGACGCCGCCCTCGGTCCAGCGCGACACCAGGCAGGCCAGGTGCGGCCGGTTCTCCAGCAGCCAGTTCATCCGCCGGGCGAAATCGGGCAGGCGCTGGAGCAGGGCCGGGTCGATCACCTCCACGGCGAAGAGCGGGATGAGGCCGACCATCGAGCGCACCCGCAGCGGAATCATCCGCCCGTCGGCCATGTCGACCTCGTCGTAGTAGAACTGGTCCTCCTCGTCCCAGAGCCCGAAGCCCTCGCCGCCCATGTCGGTCATCGCCTCGGCGATGAGCAGGAAATGCTCGAAGAACTTCGACGCGGTGCTCTCGTAGACGTCGTTGTGGCGCGCCAGTTCAAGGGCGATGCGCATCATGTTGAGGGCGTACATCGCCATCCAGGCGGTGCCGTCGGCCTGGTGCACGATGCCGAAGCCGGGCGGCGGCCGCGAGCGGTCGAACACCCCGACATTGTCGAGGCCGAGGAAGCCGCCCTGGAACACGTTGCGGCCGTCGGCGTCCTTGCGGTTCACCCACCAGGTGAAGTTGATCAGGAGCTTGTGGAACACCCCCTCCAGGAAGGCGAGGTCGCCGTGCCCGCCGCGCCGCTCGCGGTCGATCTCGAACACCCGGTAGGCGGCCCAGGCATGGACCGGTGGGTTGGTGTCGCCGAACTCCCACTCGTAGGCCGGGAGCTGGCCGTTCGGATGCATGTACCATTCGCGGGTCAGCAGCAGGAGCTGGCTCTTGGCGAAGTCCGGGTCGAGCAGGGCGAGCGGCAGGCAGTGGAAGGCCAGATCCCAGGCGGCGAACCAGGGATATTCCCATGTGTCCGGCATCGAGAGCACGTCGGCGGCGGCGAAATGGCGCCAGCCGGCGTTGCGGCCTTGCAGGCGCTCCGGCGGCGGCGCGGGCTGCGACGGGTCGCCCTTGAGCCATTGCCGCACGTCGTAGCGGTAGAGCTGCTTCGACCAGATCAGCCCGGCCGAGGCCTGGCGGAAGATGCGGCGGCGATCCGGGTCCGCGATGCCGTCCTGCAGGGTGTCGTAGAAGGCGTCCGCCTCCGCCACCCGGCGGCGCATCAGGCTGCCGTCGTCCACGGCGCGGAAATCCGTGCCGGCATGGAGCCGCAGGCGGACGACCTGGGTCTCGCCGGGGGCGAGACGGAGCCGGTAATGGATGCCGAGCTTCGTGCCCGAGACGGACGAGACCGCCGAGCGGTCGCCCCCGACGATGGCGGCGTCGATCCCGTCCTTGAACGGACCCGCCGCCTCGGGCTGGTCGGCGTGCAGACGCAGGTTGGTGTCGTTCTCGCAGAACAGGAATTCGGGCGCGCCCGCGACGCTCAGACGATAGCGCCCGAGTTTGGGGTGGCTGGCGATCACCCCCTCCTCGGGGCGGATGGCGAGGTGGGGCTTCACCTCGGACGGGGTGTCGCGCCAGGACCAGGTGTTGCGGAACCAGAGCTGCGGCACGAGGTGCAGCTCCGCCGTCTCGGGGCCGCGATTGGTGGCGGTGACACGCATGTGGATGTCGTCCACATCCGCCTTGGCGTATTCCACGCTCACGTCGAAGAAGCGGTCGCCCGCGAAGATCCCGGTCTCGGCGAGTTCGTATTCCGGGGCGTCGCGCCCGCGTCGGAGGCTCTCCGCCAGGAGATCGCCGTACGGGAACGCGTCCTGCGGATAGCGGTAGAGGAACTTGAGATAGGCGTGGCTCGGGACCGCGTCGAGGTAATGGTAGACCTCCTTGACGTCCTCGCCGTGGTTGCCCTCCTCGTTGGTCAGGCCGAACAGGCGTTCCTTGAGGATGCGGTCGCGCCCGTTCCAAAGGGCGAGCGACAGGCACATCAGGCCCTGGTTGTCGCTGAGGCCCGCCAGCCCGTCCTCCCCCCAGCGATAGGCGCGCGAGCGGGCGTCCTCGTGGGTGAGAGAGCGCCAGGCATTGCCGTTCCGGCTGTAATCCTCCCGGACCGTGCCCCATTGCCGTTCGCTGAGGTAAGGCCCCCAGAGCGCCCAGGCCCGCGCTCCGCGCCCCTGCTCGACGACGCGTCGCCGCTCGGCCCAAGGATCGATCTCGTCCACGCCCGCTCCCTTCAGCCGCCGGAAGGTCGAGGCGGCGGTCTCCAGGACGCCAGCAATGCCCGCGCCAAGCGACGCCGGAAGCGACGCCGGGGGACCGACGTCAGGGCCGGCGCGCCAGATCGGCGAGGAGACTCGCGGCCACCACCACCTTCGAGACCGTGAGGCCCGAAGCGGCGATGGCCTCCACCGCCTCGCGGATGCGGGTGAGCCCGGCGCCCCGCGCGGTGATCCAGGCGGAGACGGCATCGGGGCCGGCGCCGATGCCGCCCACCACCTCGGCGGTCAGGGCGCGATGGGCGGTGGAGATGCCCGCCGCCGCCCGCTCCAGGGCGACCCGGTCGAAGGTATCGGCCACCGGCACCTGACGCACGGCGGCGACGAAATCGTCGAGGCCGAAAGCGTGCTCGATGGCGAAATGCGTCGCGGCGATCTCCGGCACCGAATGGCCGTCGGTCTCGGCGATGCGCACGATGTCGGGGGCCGAGACCAGGGCCTTGAGGGAGGCGAGGCGGCGGGCCGGCTCGTCGGCCATGCCGCGCGCCGTCAGGTCGTCGCCGCGGGCCTCGATCTGCCCCACTAGGCCGGGATCGAGGACGCGCGGCAGCGCCTCGAGCACGGCGCTCACCCCCTCCCGGTAGCGCGCCACGATGGGCGAGATCCCGGCTGAGAGGTCGAGGTTGCGGATGAACCAGACGATGCGGTTGGCCAGCAGGTCCTGCACCTCCGCATAGAGGCCGAGCTGGTCCTGGCCGGGGATCTCGCCGTCGAGGCTGTCGATGGCGAGGTTGAGCTCCATCAGGCCGAAGGCGTCGCGGGTGATGGCGTAGGCCTTGGCGATGGTGGCCGCGTCCGCCCCGGTCTCGTCCACGAGGCGGGTGACCAGGGCCGGGCCGCCCCGGTTGACGATGATGTTGGAGAGCGCCGTGGCGATGATTTCCCGACGCAGGCGGTGGCCCTTCACCGTGTCGGGGAAGCGGCGCTTGAGGGCGGCCGGGAAGTAGCGCTGCAATTCCCGGTCGAAATACGGGTCGTCCGGCACCGGGCCGGCGAGCAGCGCGTCGTAGAGCGACAGCTTGGCGTAGGCGAGCAGCACCGCGTATTCCGGCCGGGTCAGACCCTCGCCCTTGCGCAGGCGCTCGGACAGGGTGGCGTCGTCGGGCAGGTATTCCACGCTGCGGTCGAGGCGGCCCTCGGCCTCGAGCGCCTGCATCACCCGCATGGCGAAGCCGGTCTCGCCCGCCCCCCGCCGCAGGGCGAGCGACAGGGCCAGGGTCTGGAGCTGGTTGTTGCGCAGCACGAGCGCCGCGACCTCGTCGGTCATCGCCACCAGGAGTGCGTTGCGGGCCGCCGGATCGAGGCGCCCGTCGCGCTCCGGCGCCATCAGGGCGATCTTGATGTTCACCTCCACGTCGGAGGTGTTCACGCCGGCCGAATTGTCGATGGCGTCGGTGTTGAGCCGGATGCCGGCCCGCGCCGCCTCGATGCGCCCACGCTGGGTGAGTCCGAGATTGGCGCCCTCGCCCACCGCCTTGGCCCGCAGCAGCGTACCGGTGATGCGCACGGCGTCGTTGGCGCGGTCGCCTGCATCCTCGTCGGTCTCGGTGGTGGCGCGGATATAGGTGCCGATGCCGCCGAACCAGAGGAGGTCGGCCGGCGCCTTCAGGATCGCCTGCATCAGTTCGGTCGGCGTCGCCTCGTCCCGGTCGAAGCCGAGGGCCGCCCGGGCCTGCTCCGAGAGCGGTATGGTCTTCAGGCTGCGCGAGAACACCCCGCCGCCCTCGGAGATCAGGGACCGGTCGTAATCCGCCCAGGAGGAGCGGCCTAGATCGAACAGGCGCCGGCGCTCGGCGAAGCTCTTCGCCGCGGCGGGATTGGGGTCGAGGAAGATGTCGCGGTGGTCGAAGGCCGCGATCAGCCGGAGGCTCTGCGAGAGCAGCATGCCGTTGCCGAACACGTCGCCCGACATGTCGCCGACGCCCACCACGGTGATCGGGTCCGTCTGGACGTCGATGTCGATCTCGCGGAAGTGGCGCCGCACCGCCTCCCAGGCGCCCCGGGCGGTGATGCCCATGCCCTTGTGGTCGTAGCC
>JAKONB010000401.1 GCA_022702195.1 Beijerinckiaceae bacterium
GCAACGTCGCCCAGGCGGCCACCGGCACCGGCGAGGTCACCGCCAACATCGCCGGGGTGGCCAGCGCCGCCGAGGAGACCGGGGCGGCGGCCACCCAGGTGCTGGCCTCGGCCTCCGAGCTGTCGCGTCAATCCGAGCATCTCGGCGCCGAACTCCATCGCTTCCTCGACGGCATCCGCGCCGCCTGAGGTACCCGATCCTCCCGCACGGTGGACCCGCCGCCCGGAGGGCTTGCTCCGCCGGGCGGGATTGCGGATGGTCCGCCGCATGTGCGGTCGCTTCTTCGCGCTCCAGGCGCCGGAAATCTACAGGTCGTTCTACGGCTATGCCGAGCGGCCGAACTTCCCGGCCCGCCACAACGTGGCGCCGACCCAGCCGGTGCCGATCGTGATGCAGGAGGGGGGCGCAAGGCACTTCCGGCTGGTGCGCTGGGGCTTGTGGCCGAGCTGGCTCAAGGACCCGAAGGACTTTCCCCTCGTCATCAATGCCCGGGTCGAGACGATCCGGGAGAAGCCGACCTTTCGCGGGTCGCTGCGCCATCGGCGCTGCGTCTTCCTGGCGGACGGGTTCTACGAATGGCGCCGCGAGGGAAAGGGCAAGGCCGCCACCAGGACCCCGTTCATGATCCGCCGCGCCGACGGGGCGCCCATGGCCCTGGCCGGTCTGTGGGAGAACTGGCTGGGCGCGGACGGTTCGGAGGTGGACACCGCCGCCATCGTCACCACCGGGGCCAACGGCGTTCTGGCCGCGATTCACGACCGGATGCCGGCGATCCTGTCGCCGGACGCGATCGCGCCCTGGCTCGATACGCGCGGGGTCGAACCCGGACCGGCCGCCGCCCTGTGCCGGCCCTGCCCGGAGGAGTGGCTCACGATCGACCCGGTGAGCGCGCGGGTGAACGACGCGCGCAACGACGGCCCGGACCTCGTCGTTCCGCTGGCCGCCCCGAAACCCGCCCGCACCGACCCCGTGACGCCGCCGGTGGACCGGCCGCGTTCGAGCGACGAGGACGCGCAGGGCGTGCTGCTCTAGGTTATGGATATCACATCGTCTTTTTTCCGAAAGCCGGAGACCGTTTCTCGGGACGGTGCTCCCGCCGGAAGAGCCGGGATCAGGGGGCCGGGCGTCGGGCGTGCGCCGCATCGATCGCATCGGTCAGGACCGACGACGCGCCGTCCTGCCGAAGCGTCGCGGTCGGAATCATCACGATGTCGGCGCAGGCCTGCACCGCGTGCGGCAGATCGAACTGAACCGCGAGACCGCCAGCCTTGGCATCGGGCCATGCCATCATGGCGGGTGGCCGCTCGCCGCTCGTGTTCGTCACCGCCTCCCGACACGCCTCCTCGTCCCCGTCGCTCCTGGATCTCTGATCGCTCTCGGATTTCTCGCCGCTCCCGGATGTGCCCGCGCGCGGGCGGTACGCCGCCAGGTAGAGCGCATGAAGTCGCCGGGAGGCGAGGGTCACCATCCGGGTGCCGTCGGCGCCGGTGTCGAGGGCGACCGTGCCGGTCAGGGAAGCCGGGAGGAGCGCGGTCCAGTCGATGGGCGCGCCGGTGGTCAGATCGTACACGATCGCCATCGTGCCGACGTTCGGATGTGCCCCGCCGCAGAAGGAACTGTCGGTGATCGCGAGGGCGAGGAAGCGGGGACCCCGCATCGGCGCCACGACGCTGCGCTCCCAGGAGCTGTGCGCGCCCCCTTCGGCCCGGCATGCCCCCGCGGCCTTGCGAACGCTCGCATCCAGGCGCCCCAGGGCCGCGTTGATCCGGCGCTCCGCATCGTCGGCCGGATCGCGGATCTTCGGCATGGCCGCCACGCCTCGGACGACCTCGGGCGGCACGCGCAGCCGCAAGGCCCGGTCCGCGGCGTCCGAGGGCGCCGCCAGGGTGACGAGGAGCGCGGTCAGCGCGGCTCGCAGAGGGAGGATCATCGCGGTCGGCGGCTCATCGGGGTCGCGCCACGGGTACAGCTCCGCGAAAATTTCGCAAGCCGGCGCGTGGGCTTGCGGACACGGCCTCCGCGCTCATCGGGCGGAGGTCCTGTCATTCGGGCGTTGCATCCGCCGTCCAAAGGCCGCATCGCTGCCCTGCCTCACCGGGACGCGACCGCGTTCCCGGCGGAAGGCGGCCGAGCCGGAGAGATCCACAGCATGACGTCCGAGGAAATCACGGACCTGAACCGGGCACGGGCCAGCCTGGCGCGTCAGCGCAGCGCCCTCGCGCGCCGCATCGGCGCCAGCGAACTCGCGGCCGCGTCGGCGGCGGAGGATCTCACGCGGATTCTCCTGGCCATCGAGGCCGTCGACCGGGCCCTGGTCGATGCCGGCCGGCCCTACACACCGCAGATGGACTGAAGACGACGACGATGGACGACACGAAGGATGCAAACGGCACCAAGCTCGCCGACGGCGATTCGGTGACGCTGATCAAGGACCTCAAGGTCAAGGGCACCTCCACCACGCTCAAGCGCGGCACCCTGATCAAGAACATTCGCCTCACCGGCGACCCGGACGAGATCGAGTGCAACGCCGAGAAGGTGAAGGGCCTCGTGCTGAAGACCCAGTTCCTCAAGAAGGCCTGATCGGGTTTCGGCCGGATCACCCGGCGTGGTCGCGGTCAAGCCAAATGCCCCCTCTCGCGTTCGGGAGGGGGTCGGGATGAGGGGCGTACCCCATCCGAAGACGTCACGCACCTCACCCGGCCGCTCTTTTTTCCGGAGAGGGAGCCCGCGCCCGGACGGACCGACCGGCGGCGAGATCAATCGTCCGAAACGCTCGGGGCGCGGGGCGGGGAGCGGGTGAGGCTGCGGATCGCCCGCAGCGGGCGGCCGGATTTCTCGGCGATCGCCCGGTCTTGCTCCTCGATGATCTGGCGGGCCGGCTCGTCGCCGTCGAGACCGCCCAGGATCTCCATGGGCACGCGCCGGTTGGAGGCGCGGGATTCGTCGTCATAGACGACGTCGAACAGGACGGAGCCGCGTTCCTGCGGTTTCGACTTCGTGCGCTTGGCCATGGGAGGATGATGCTCGGACGCTGGATGCCAAAGGCGTGGGACCCAAAGGCATGGAAAAAGCCGACGGCCACGCCAGGCGGGCGAGGGGTGCGCGTCCATTGGGCGACACCGCAAGGCCCGGCCTCGTGGCCGTTCCCGATCGAGCGACGGTCAAGGTCGCGATCGGTTGACGCCTAGATGGGGCCGGTCCGGCGGCTTGGCAAGCCGCCGGACGTTTGGCAAGCCGAATGCCCGGACCGCCGCGAATCCTGGCATGATGCATGCGCCACGCAGGCCTTCACCGGACCCCACGGGAGATCGCATGACCGAGACGCCGCCGCTGACGCGCTTTTCCGTCGAACCGCTCGGCCTCCTGACGCGCCGTCTGGCGGCGGTGGCCTCCGGGCGTGCGGAGCCGGACCGCGTCCTCACCGGCGCCCGCCTGCTCTCCACCTATTCGGAGCGGATCCTGCCCGATCGGGAGGTCTGGATCGCCGGGGGCCGCATCGCCGCCGTGAAGCCGGCCGGCACGTACACGGGGTCGGCACCGCGACAGGACCTCGGCGGCGGATTGCTGGCGCCGGGTCTGGTGGACCCGCACCTGCATATCGAGAGCAGCATGGTCACCGCCTGCGCCTATGCGGAGGCCGCACTCCTCAACGGCACCACCACCATCGTCTGCGACAGCCACGAGATCGGCAACGTCCTCGATGCCGAAGGCATCGCATGGATGCTGGAGGATGCCCGCGCGGCCCCGCTCAACATCTACCTGACGGTGCCCAGCACCGTACCGGCGACCTCGCCGGCGCTGGAGACCGCCGGCGGCGACCTCGATGCCGCCAAGATCGCCGCCCTGTTCGACACCTGGCCCGAGGCGATCGGGCTCGGCGAGAAGATGGATTTCGTTGCGGTCTGCGAGGGCGATCCGCGCGCCCACGCGATCATCGCCGCCGCCCTGGAGCGCGGACGCCCGGTCTCGGGCCATATCTACGGGCGCGGCTTCGTGGCTCCCTACGCGGCCAGCGGCGTCACCGACACCCACGAGGCCATCGACCGGGACATCGCCGACGATCTCCTCGAGGCCGGATTGTGGATCTACCTGCGCGGCGGGCCGCCGACCACGCCCTGGCACAGCCTGCCCCAGGCGATCGGCACGATCCTCGATTACGGCGCGGCGGCCAAGCGCGTCTGCGTCTGCACCGACGACCGCGACGCGCAGGACCTCCTGGCCTTCGGCCTCGACTGGGTGGTGCGCGAGGCGGTGCGGATGGGCATCCCCAAGGTCCAGGCCTGGGCGATGGGCTCGCTCCACCCGGCCACCCGCTACGGCCTCGACGGCGAGATCGGCGGCTTCGGCGGCGGTCGGCGGGCCGATCTGGTGCTGCTCGACGACGATCTCGTGCCCCACTCCACCTGGTATGGCGGCCAGCCCGTGGTGGAGGACCGGCGGATCACCCCGCTGCTCGAGGAGGCGTTGTCCCGGCCCTACCGCTACCCAGCGCCCGCCTACGCCACCGTACACCTGCCGGCGCCGCTGCCGCCGCTGATCCCCGAACTCCCGGCCGGTCCCTGCCGGGTGAACGCCATCCGCACGACCCTGCCGGGCATCGAACTCACGCATGAGTTGGTCGCCCTGAACCCGGAGGCGGACTGGCCGGCGACGCTCGCGGCCAACGACCTCTGCTTCGTCGCGGTGATCGAGCGCCACGCCCGGGCCGGCAACGTCGCCCACGGGCTGCTGCGCGCCTTCGGGCTGCGGCGCGGCGCGGTGGCCAGCAGCGTCGGCCACGATTCGCACAACGTCATCGTCGCCGGGCTGAACGAGGCCGACATGCGAATCGCCCTCGACGCGGTGAGCGCCGCGCAGGGCGGCGTCTGCGTGGTGGAGGATGGCGCCGTCGTCGCCATGGTGCCGCTCCCGGTGGCCGGGCTCCTGTCGGACAAGCGCGTCACCCGGGTGGCCGAGGAGGTGCAGGTGCTCAAACAGGCCTGGGAGCGGGCCGGCTGCACCATCCCCTATATGGGCTTCAACCTGATCCCGCTCTCGGTCATCCCGGAGATCCGGATCACCGACAAGGGTCTGGTCCTGGTGCCGGAGATGCGCCTCGTGCCGCTGTTCGAGCCGGCCTGAAAGCGGGTTTGCGACCGCCTCGCGAAACCGATGGCGGGCCGGGAACCGGGGCAGCCCGTCGCCGTTGTCAGGCAGGTCTCAACAGCCGTCCGATTTCCAAGGTTTCATCGGTCCGTCTCACGTTTCTTCGTTCCACCCGAGCCTTTCCAGCCTGCCCGCCGCGAAACGGCGTGCGGGCTGCTTCTTTTTCAGGCATAGGCGGGACATTCGACGGCATCCGCGACGGGTGCCGATCACGGAACGGACCCATGCGCAGCCTTCTCAGCCTCGTTCTCCTCGCCGCCATCGCCCTCGTGCTGGTCGCCCTGTACGTCGCGCCGTCCAACCCGGACCTGCGCACCTGGTACCTGCGCAATGCCTGCGAACACCTCGACAAGGTCTCGCCGAAGATCTGCGCGCCCATGCGCGAGGCCGACACCGCCCGGCCGATCTAGCCGGGCCGCGAGAACCGATGCGGCGGGTGATCGACTGGCTCTTTCGCGACCGGACCACCGGCGCGATCACCATCGGCCAATGGCCGAACCCGCCGCTCTGGGCCTTCGTCGTCCTCTCCCTGGTGGAATGGATCGTGGCGCCCGGCGGCCTCGCCGGACTCGTCCTGCGCATCCTGGTCCTGGCCGCCCTGGCCATCTGGGCCATCGACGAGGTCGCGCGCGGGGTGAATCCCTGGCGGCGCGGCCTCGGCGGCGCGGTTCTGGCCGGCGTGGTGTGGAATCTCGCCCAGACCGTGGGCTGAGCCTGCGCCTGCGCGCACGCGACGTCTCAGGCCGTTGCCCCGATACGCCCGGCGGCTTACAGAATCGTCCCGACGTCCGGGTGACGCCGTTTTCCTTCGGCAGCGGCTTGTGCCGGAAACGGGCATCCGATGTGCGGGCCGATGCCGCGACCCGGTCCCGGCCCTCGGCCCCCGAGAGATTCCCGGTCCCAAACGATCCCGAGCGGATGCGAGTTACGAACCGATGAGTTCCGTCCCCCTCAACACCGCCCCGCGCGCGGGACTCCGCGCTCTGCGCCTCTGGCTCTACCTGCTGGCCGCCCTGGTGGTCGCCATGGTGGCGGTGGGCGGCGCGACGCGGCTCACCGGGTCTGGCCTCTCCATCACCGAGTGGCGTCCGGTGACGGGGGCGCTGCCGCCCCTCTCCGCCGCCGACTGGACGGCGGAATTCGAGAAGTACCGCGACACCCCACAATACCGCATCCTCAACCAGGGCATGGGCCTCTCCGACTTCAAGACGATCTACGCCTGGGAATGGGGCCACCGCCTGCTCGGGCGCATCGTCGGCCTGGTGTTCTTCCTGCCGCTGCTGTGGTTCTGGTGGCGCGGGATGGTGACGCGGCGGCTGTTCCTCGGCCTGCTCGGGCTCGGGATCCTCGGCGGCCTCCAGGGCGCCATCGGCTGGATCATGGTCGCCTCCGGCCTCCAGCCGGGCATGACCGCCGTGGCGCCGCTCAAGCTCGCCATCCACCTCACCACCGCGAGCCTGATCCTGGCCGGCCTCGTCTGGCTGGCCTCCGGCCTGCGCGCCGAGCCGGCGCCCCTGGTGACCGAGCGCCTGCGGCGCACCGCCTACGTTCTGGTGGCCCTGGTGCTGGGTCAGATCTTCCTCGGCGGCCTCGTCGCCGGCTCGAAGGCGGGTCTCGTCTACAACACTTGGCCGAGCATGGACGGACAGTTCGCGCCGCCGCTCTCCGAGCTGTTCTTCGTCAGACCCTGGATCGAGAACTTCGTCGACAACGACGCCCTGGTTCAGCTCAACCACCGCCTCGTCGCCTACCTGCTCCTGGCCGTGGCCGTGATCCATGCCATCGATGCCCGCCGGACCCTGCCGGGCAGCGGGGCCGCCCGCCGCGCCACCGGCATCGCCGGTCTCACCCTCGCGCAGGCGGCCCTCGGCATCACGACCCTGCTGCTCGCGGTGCCGCTCTGGGCAGCCCTGGTGCATCAGGTCTTTGCCATGGCGGTGCTCACCATGGCTGTGGTCCATGCCCGGCTCGGCCGCAGCATCAAGCCCGTGCCGATGCGGCCCGGGGCGGGGGCGGCCTTCGGCTTCGAGGCGATGGCCGGCCGCCGCGCCTGAGCGGCGATCCGATCGCACTCGCGGATGATCGCGTTTCATCCCCAGGTACGCGCCGTGAGGTGAGGCGACGCACCTCCCGGGCTTCCGAGCGGACATCCGACCCATTGGGCGGTCGCCGGGGCGATCCGGATCCTTTACTGTGCAGTGCAGCGAACTCGGGGCGGCGCGGCGCGTTGGCCCCCGGATTGCAGGCACCCGGCGGGCGGCGGCGCTGACCGGACGCGCCGCTCCGCCCCCCCATGAACGGCAAAGGGATCGAGCTGAATGAAGCCAACCATCAAGAACGATCAGGCTGTCGATGGCGCCAAGCGTGCCGGCAGCGGCGACCGCCAGACACGGCGCGTCGTCTTCGGACTGACCGGACTTCTGGGATTCGTGTGGGCCGCGGTCATCGCCACCCGCTACGCGAGCTTGCTGCCGAACTGACCCGCTCCATAGGCCGAGCGGTCCTTCGGGGCTGCGTCAGTTCCACAGCGTCGTCGCACGAGGGACTCGGCCGGCCCACATGCGTCCCCCTTCCCCCCCTTCGCGGGGGAGGGGCCTGTCCGGGCGGTGATCCACCGTCGCCGCGGACGAGAACCGCTTCCTTCCTCCACGCCGCCGGCCGAAAGGCCGATCGTTCCCTGTGGATGGAGACCCGTCGGTATTTTTCCCCGGGAACGTTCCAAGCCCTCCCAGCGTAGCTTTCGGGTGACGGCGAGGAGTCAGCGATGTTCCTGGCGGAGGACGGGCGCCCGGTGGGCGTGACATGGCATTATACTCGCCGCGAGATCGCGGCGGACGGGTTCGTCCACGTGGTCGGCGTTGCGTTCGGGCTGGCCGGCGCCATCTCCATCGTGATGCTCGCTGCCCTGTCGCCCCTCGGGTGGCGCGAACAGACGGCGATCGTCATCTACGCCGCCGCCCTCGTCTCGATGCTCGGGGTCTCGGCCACCTACAACATGTGGCCGGTGGGGCGCCGCAAATGGCTGCTGCGCCGGGCCGACCATGCCCTGATCTACCTGATGATCGCCGGCACCTACACGCCCCTGGTGGCCATGGTCGGCCGGGGGGGCGTCGCCTGGGGTCTTCTGGCCGCGATCTGGCTGGTCTCGGGAATCGGCATCGCCCTCAAGCTGTTGCTGCCGGGACGGTTCGACCGCGCGGCCATTGGCCTCTACCTGCTGCTCGGGTGGAGCGGCGTTCTCGCCTACGAATCGGTGATCGCGTTCCTGCAGCCCCAGGCGTTGTGGCTGCTGGCGGCGGGCGGGCTGCTCTACTCCTTCGGCGTGGTCTTCCACGTCTGGCGCAGCCTGCCGTACCAGAACGCGATCTGGCACGCCTTCGTGCTGGCCGGCACCGCCTGCCATTACGGCACGGTGCTGACCAGCGTCCTGGCGAGCGGCGGCCCGGCCTGACCGCCTCCCCGAATGGGAGGGGCCTACTTCTCGGCGCAGAGACCGCGCGGCGCGAGGTCGCGGTGATCGCGGGGGTCGCAATCGGTGGAGAGGAACGACGCCCATTCGGCGGTCGTGCCGTAGAAGGCGTTGCGGTCCACGTCGCCGCGCACCCCCGGCACCCGGCCCGTGGAGGTGAATTGCCACAGCATCCACTTGCGCTTGGCGTAGCGCTGTTCGGGCTCGGCCGCGGTGGAGCGGACCCAATGCGGGTAGTCCGGCAGTTCGTCCTCGAGCACGTCCTTATGGAACGTGATGTCGGTGTAGATGATCGGCCGCTTGCCGGTGTAGCGCTCCATCTCGTCGAGCATGTACTGGATCATGCCGAGGGCCTGGGCCTTGGGCAGCTTCTTGGGGCAGAGCTGCGAATGGCCGTTCCACTCCACGTCGAGGACCGGCGGGAGGGCGGTGGGATCGTTGGGCACGTTCTTCTTGAACCAGTCCATCTGCTCCTTGGCCGAGCGGCACCAGAACACGAAATGGTAGGCCCCGCGCGGCACCCCCGCCTGGGCCGCTCCGTCCCAGTTGGTCCGGAAGCGCTCGTCCACGTGGTCGCCGCCCTCGGTGGCCTTGATGAACACGAACTGGGTGCCGGCGTTGCGGACCGAGGCCCAAT
>JAKONB010000474.1 GCA_022702195.1 Beijerinckiaceae bacterium
GAGCCGGTCGTTGTCGCCGTAGCGGATCTCGCTGGTGGCGACCGTGTCGTTCTCGTTGACCACCGGCACGGCGCGCATGTCGAGGAGCTTGAGCACGGTGGCGCGGGCGTTGAGGTAGCGCCGGCGCTCTTCCGTATCCTGCGGCGTCACCAGGATCTGACCCGCCGCGATGCCGTGATGGCCGAGCGCCTCCGACCAATGGCGGGCCAGGGCGATCTGGCCCACCGCCGCCGCCGCCTGGCTCTCCTCCAGCCGCAGGGTGCCGGGCGGGTATCCCAGCACCGTGCGCCCGAGGGCGATGGCGCCGGAGGAGACGACCAGCACGTCGGCCCCGCGCGCATGCAGCTCCGCGATGTCCTCGGCGAGGGCCGCGAGCCAGGCATGGCGCAGCCGCCCGCGCGCCCGGTCGACGAGGAGCGCCGAGCCGACCTTGATGACGATGCGGCGGAAATCTTGGAGGTTGGGTGTCGGGTGATCGAGGCTCATGACGTGGTCCGCACGGCAGACGCGAGATCGGTCCGCGTGAAATCGTTGCCCTTGAACAGGAGCGGGATGTTGGCGGCCTTCGCGACGGCGTAGGCGAGGCAATCGCCATCATTCAGGGCCGCCGGATGTCGGCCCTTCCCGACGGTCGCAAACGCCGTCGCGGCGAACCGGTAATGCGCGATGTCGAACGGCACGAACCGGATGTTCGGCTGGCTCTGCCGATAAGCGATCGCCCGCTCTCCATCATCGCGTCGAAAACCGATCGCATCGGGGGATGTAGCTTAGAGCGACATCCCCCGCCGCTCAAGGCTGCCACGCCTCCGCCGGCTGGGCTTCCGCCTCCACCTGCTTGGCCAGGTCCATCTCGCGGGCGATGGCGCGCAGGGCGTCCTGCACCCCGAGACCGGTGGCGGAGGACAGGATCAGCGGTGCCTTCTTCGAGGCCCGCTTCAGGCGCGCCACCTGCTCCTTGAGCGTATCGGGATCGACCACGTCGGATTTGGAGAGGGCGACGATCTCCACCTTGTCCTCCAGCCCGTTGCCGTAGGCCTCCAGTTCGCGGCGGACCAGCTTGTAGGTCTTGCCCGCATGCTCGCTCGTGGCCTCCACGAGGTGGAGCAGCACCCGGCAGCGCTCCACATGCGCCAGGAACTTGTCGCCGAGGCCGACGCCGTCATGGGCGCCCTCGATGAGGCCCGGAATGTCGGCGAGCACGAATTCGCGCTCGTCGGACCGGACCACGCCGAGGCCCGGATGCAAGGTGGTGAAGGGATAGTCCGCGATCTTCGGGCGCGCCGCCGTCACCGTGGCGAGGAAGGTCGACTTGCCGGCATTGGGCAGGCCGACGAGGCCCGCATCGGCGATGAGCTTCAGGCGCAGCCAGATCCACTGCTCGTGGCCTTCGAGACCCGGATTGGCGTGTTTCGGGGCGCGATTGGTGGAGGTGGTGAAATAGGCGTTGCCGAAGCCACCATTGCCGCCCTTGGCCAGCCGCACCCGCTGGCCGACATGGGTCATGTCGGCGATCAGGGTCTCGCCATCCTCGGCGACGATCTCGGTGCCGGCCGGCACCTTCAGCACCACGTCGGCGCCGTTGGCCCCGTGGCGGTTCGAGCCCATGCCGTGCTCGCCCTTCCGGGCCTTGAAATGCTGCTGGTAGCGATAGTCGATCAGCGTGTTGAGGCCGTCGACGCATTCCACCCAGACGTCACCGCCCCGGCCGCCATCGCCGCCATTGGGACCGCCGAATTCGATGAACTTTTCACGCCGGAACGCGACGCACCCGGCGCCACCGTCGCCGGACCGGACATAGACCTTGGCTTCGTCGAGGAATTTCACAGGACTTCTCGTCTCAAGGGTTCAAGCCAGACACCGAGTGAGAATCGCGTCGTCTCACCTTGCGCCCGGATCGAGGCCGCGGGGAAGCCCCACAGGTCTCGACAGGGTTTCGAGATCACCCGAAACTCTGGCGGCACGTCCCGTCGAGGTTCAGGTAGTGCACGCTGCGCAGGCCGGCCTCGAACCAGGTCGTGCCCCGCCGCGCCGCGTCGTAAGCGTAGAGGTTGATCCGGATCGCGCCGTCCGGCGCGGTCAGGACCGCCGGGCTCTCCGAGCCGGCGAAGCCCCAGACCGGGGCCTCCGCGCCGAAGGCCGTGCGGGTGCCATCCGCCTCGATCTGGTCCACCTGTTCGAAGACCGGCGCGGACGCCTCCGGCCTCATCGTGAAGGTGAAGCCGACCTTCGGGGTCCGGCCGACGAAGTTGTAGAACTCGCAATAGAGCGTCGGGAACGCCGCCGCCGGTTGCGGGCGGACCGCCGGGGCACCAGCCCCGCCGCTCCCGGATGGGACCCGCCAAACGAACCAGGCGGCGCCGGCAACGGCGACCGGCAGGGCGACCAAGGCGAGACGGCGCATCATCGCTTCCCCAAAAGCCCGCCGGAACGGACCCCCAACGAAGAAAGGGAGGATGGTTGTCCATCCTCCCCGACGGTCAGTCCGATGCCGAGTCCCGTCTCCGGGTCCGGTCGTTCGGGAGGCGCGCTTACTCGGCGGCTTCCTGGGTCGGCACCACGGTGACGAAGGCGCGACCGCGCTTGGTCTCGAACAGCACGCGGCCGGCCGCCTTGGCGAACAGGGTGTGGTCGGTGCCGATGCCGACATTGGTGCCGGGATGCCACTTCGTGCCGCGCTGGCGCACGATGATGTTGCCCGGGATCACGGCTTCCGAGCCGAACTTCTTCACGCCGAGGCGCTGGCCGGCCGAATCGCGGCCGTTGCGGGACGAACCGCCTGCTTTTTTATGGGCCATGGGGAGTTACTCCGAATTCTGTGAGGTCGGGCCGGGATCAGGCGCTGATGGCGGTGATGCGCACAACGGTGTGGTGCTGGCGATGACCGCGCTTGCGGCGCGAGTTCTGGCGGCGGCGCTTCTTGAAGGCGATGACCTTCGCGTCGCGGCCGTGGCTGACGATCTCGCCGGTGACGCTGATGCCCGACAGGAGCGGGGCGCCGACCTGGGTGGCGCCTTCGCCGTTCGTGAACAGCAGGACGTCGCCGAAGGTCACGGCCGAACCGGCCTCGCCTTCGAGGCTGGCGATGGTGATGGTGTCGTTGGCGGCAACGCGATACTGCTTGCCGCCCGTCTTGATGACTGCGAACATCGTTCTCTCTTCGTGTTCTCTGCCGGCCTCCGGCACGCCTCGCGGCGAAGCCTGGACCGTCTTCTTGTTCAGGTCATCCGCACCATCGGAGTTTCCGCCGGGAGCGAACGCGAAACGCGCGAGCTTCGTCGAGGAAGTCGCGCGAGAGGCGGTGCATAATCGGATTGTCGTCGGGTTGTCAATGTTTTCGGCCAGCGCGGCCGGCCCCTACCGCTTCGTCAAACCACCCAGCACGTTGCGCAGAATCGCATTGCCGACTTCGGTACCGACCTTGCGCGCCATGGAGCGGGCGGCGTTGCCGATCACCTGCTCGGCGAGACCGGGCGGTGGACGGCGCCCGCCCTTGGCGGCCGGCTTGGAGCCCAGGACGCCGCCGAGCCAGCCTCCCAGCATTCCGGTGAGGCCGCCCTCCGAGGCCTGTTCGTCCGGGGCGGCGTCGAGGTTCTTGCGCCTTGCGAGGATCTCGTAGGCACTCTCATTGTCCACCGCCTCGGCGTACTTGCCGCGCAGCGGGCTCTTGGCGATCAGTTCGGCGCGCTCGGCCGGGGTGATCGGGCCGACGCGGCCCTGGGGCGGGGCGATGAGCGCTCGCTCCACGATCGACGGGGTGCCCTTGGCTTCGAGGAAGCTCACCAGCGCTTCGCCGACCCCGAGTTCGGTGATCGCCGCGGCTACGTCGAAGCCCGGATTCTGCCGGAACGTCTCGGCGGCGGCCCGCACCGCGCGCTGGTCGCGGGGGGTGAAGGAACGCAACGCATGTTGCACCCTGTTGCCAAGTTGACCGAGCACCGATTCCGGCACGTCGAGGGGATTCTGCGTCACGAAATAGACGCCGACCCCCTTGGAGCGGATCAGCCGCACCACCTGCTCCACCGCGTCGAGGAGCGCCTTGGGTGCGTCGTCGAACAGCAGATGCGCCTCGTCGAAGAAGAAGACCAGCTTCGGCTTGTCGAGATCGCCGACCTCCGGCAGCTGTTCGAAGAGCTCGGAGAGCATCCACAGCAGGAAAGCGGCGTAGAGGCGCGGCCGTTGCATCAGCTTATCGGCGGCCAGGATGTTGACGATCCCGCGCCCGTCGCGGTCCGTCCGCATGAAGTCCTTCAGATCGAGGGCCGGCTCGCCGAAGAACGTGTCGGCGCCCTGGTTCTCCAAGGTGAGAAGCTGGCGCTGGATCGCCCCGACCGAGGCGGCCGAGACGTTGCCGTACTGGCCCGACACCGCCTTCAGATTTTCCGTGAGGTAAAGCAGCAGCGCCCGCAGATCCTTCAGGTCGAGGATGGGCCACTGGTTCTCGTCGGCCACCCGGAAAGCGATGTTGAGCACGCCCTCTTGGGTGTCGTTCAGTTCGAGCAGGCGCGCCAGCAGGAGCGGCCCCATCTCGATCACGGTGGCCCGGATCGGGTGGCCCTGCTCGCCGAACAGATCCCAGAAGACCGTGGGGAAGCGGTCCGGCTCGTAAGGGACGCCGAGTTCCTCGGCGCGCTTGACGAAGACCGGTTTCGATTCGCCCGCCGCGGCCAATCCCGAGAGGTCGCCCTTGATGTCGGCGGCGAAGACCGGAACCCCGGCGTTGGAGAAGCCCTCGGCCATCACCTGCAGGGTCACCGTCTTGCCGGTGCCGGTCGCGCCGGCCACCAAGCCGTGACGATTGGCGAGGCGTAGCATCAACGACTCGGGCTTCTTGCCGCTCTTGCCGATCAGGATCGCGCCATCGTCCCGCATCATCGTCAGCCCCAGCGTCCCGTCGAGGCGGATCGCATCGACGGCTCCGGTTATGCCGCTCAGGAGCGGGATTTTCCAGGGTCCCGCCCCCTGCTCTTGATTTCGACGCCGACAGACCGGAAGGACAGGCCTCCACTTCCTTGGAGCGTTTCGAGATGGACGAGTTGATTGCCCGCGTCACTTCCGTGACCGGACTGGACGCCCCGACCGCGCAGACCGCCATCGGCCATATCCTGGCGTTCCTGCAGAAGGAGGGTCCGGCCACCGAGGTGAGCCAGTTGCTCGCCGCCCTGCCGGGCTCGGAGACGACCATCGCGGAAGCCAATGCCGGCGAAGGCGGCGGCGGCCTGATGGGCATGCTCGGCGGTATGATGGGCGGCGGCGTCATGGCCCTGGGTCAGAAGCTGATGGCCGCCGGCGTGCCGATGGGCCAGATGCAGCCGCTGGGCCGCGAATTGTTCGCCTATGGCCGCGAGAAGGCCGGCGAGGACGTGATGGGTCCGATCGTTGGGTCGATCCCCGGTCTCAATCAGTTCGTCTAACCCTCCGATGTTCTTCGGCGGCTATCCATCGGGGAGCCGCCGAAGCCACCGTGATCCGTAAGATCAACCCACTGTCATGGAACATGAATTCCTGTCATAAAAGCGTACGCGCTTCGTGATGTTGTGACCTCCCGAAGGCGTGAGGCCGAGGGCTCCAGCGGGAGCCCGCCTCGCGGCCTCGACAGGCGGATTCGACGATGGTCCCGAACTTCGCGCGCGATGCCTCCGCAGCGTGGCTCACCGGCTGGGAAACGCATGTGCAGGCGCCTCTCGCCCGGATGAAGCAGAAGGGTGCCGATGCCGGCCTTTCCGGCTTCGCGGGTTTGTCCGGTCTGGCAGGGCTGCCCGGCCTCAATGGCCGCGGCCTGATCCCGCCGGGTGCCGCCCCGATCAAGTTCAAGCCACGCCTGAAGAAGCCGGTGGCCGCACCGGGTCTCGATCCGAGCCTGGGCCGCATCGGCAACCTCGAAGTCCGGCTGGCCACATCGGTCTCCGAAATCCGCCGGGCACAGCGCCTGCGTTACCGGGTGTTCTACGAGGAGATGTCGGCGGTGGCGTCCGGCATGACCCTGCTGTCACGCCGTGACATCGATGGCTAC
This sequence comes from Beijerinckiaceae bacterium, assembly GCA_022702195.1. GTDB lineage: Bacteria > Pseudomonadota > Alphaproteobacteria > Rhizobiales > Beijerinckiaceae > Methylobacterium. The sequence continues at coordinate 6,011 of JAKONB010000474.1, forward strand.
GACGCGGTGTGCGACCATCTCTTGGTCATCGACCACGCCGCCACCGAGGCCAAGCCCTTCCGCAAGCCCCGCCCGAAGGTGGTGGGCACCTACCGCCTGCTGCGCCAGGATTCCGCCGACCGGCATTTCGGCTTCTACACGGCCGGCGAGTACGACAACGCCCCGCTGCTCGCTGCCCATCCGGGCAAGCGGTTCCTCGAACTCGGCCGCTCCTGCGTGCTCAAGCCCTACCGGACCAAACGCACGGTGGAGCTGCTCTGGGCCGGCATCTGGGCCTATGTCCAGCATCACCGGATCGACGCGATGCTCGGCTGCGCCAGCCTGGAGGGAACGGACCCCGACCGCCTCGCCCTGCCGCTGAGCTTCCTCCACCACCATGCCCGCGCCCCGGAGGGCTGGCGCGCCCGCGCCCTGCCGGAACGCTACGTGGCCATGGACAGGCTCGCCCGCGAGGCGGTGGACCCGAAGGCGGCGCTGCAATCCCTGCCACCTCTGATCAAGGGCTACCTGCGGGTTGGCGCGACCTTCGGCGACGGCGCGGTGGTGGACCGGCAATTCGGCACCACCGACGTGTTCGTGGTGCTGCCGGTTTCGGCGATCGCCGCTCGCTACATCGACCATTTCGGCCCGGCCGCGAATCGCCGGGCGGCGTGAGCCAAGGTCTTCGCCTCTCAGTTCCGGCCGTGACCGCGCTCCATCGCCGGGGTGGTGCGAATGTCGCTCCCCGGTGCAAGCTCCGGCTGAGGTACGCCGGGACCGAGATACCGTTCGAGTTCGGCAGCGTCCACGACGACGCCGCTCGCCGCGAGATCGGCCCGGACTCGCTCCACGAGCGCATGATCGCTCGCTCCCTGGACCGTGAACGCCATCACGTCGTCGGCGTAAGAGACTGCGCTCTGCCGGTCTACACCCAGCAACGCGGCCGCATGGGCGGCGAGGGCCTGAACGCGGTGACAATGTTCAACGAAGCGGGCCTGTTCGCTTCGAACGAAGAGCATTTCCGCCGCACGGCGGCGATCTTCAAAAGATCCGGGCATCGGTCGACCCCATCTTGAACGAGATCGACCGTAGCAAGTCTTCGCCGATCTGACGAGGGCGTCACCCGGCCGAATGCTTCGTGCAATCTCGGGAACAACCGGACCTCATGCAGGAGTGTCCTTTGCCACGAGCGCGGCGAGGCCCTCGCGAAACGTCGGGTAGGCGAGATTCACGCCGAGTTCCTCGCGGATCAGGCGGTTCCGCACCCGCTTGTTCTCGCCGTAGAAACTGCGCGCCATCGGACTCAGGTCGGCAGTCTCAAAATCGATCTCGGGCGGCAGTGGCAGGCCCGCCAGGGCGGCGGCGTATTCCGTCACTACCTGCGGCGGCGTCGGCTCGTCGTCGGTGACGTTGTAGATGGCCCCGGCCCGCGGCCGGTCGAGGGAGGCGAGCAGCGTGGTGGCGATGTCGTCCACATGGATGCGGTTGAAGACCTGCCCCGGCTTGATGATCCGCTGCGACTTGCCCTCGCGCAGCTTCACGATCGGGTTCCGCCCCGGTCCGTAGATGCCGGACAGGCGAAACACCTGCACCGGCTTGCCCGTCTCCGCCCCGAGAGCGAGCCACTGAGTCTCGGTCTCGATCCGCGCATGGGAGCGTAGGCTCGACGGATTGGGCCGGGTGGTCTCGTCGATCCAGGCGCCCTGCTGGTCACCGTAGATGCCGATGGTAGAGAGGTAGCCGATCCAGCCGATCCGGCTCCCGGCGATGGCCGCGCGGTAACGGGCCAAAACCGTGTCGCCGTCGCGGGTGGGCGGGGCCGAGACCAGCAGGACGTCGCTCTCGGCGAGATCGGCGGCGATCCGCGCATCATCCGTCTCGGGACCGAAAGCCCGCAGGGCAACGTCACCGAGCCCGGCCCCGGCCCGGGACGGATCGGTGACCGTGGCGGCCACCCGCGCGAACCGTTCCGAGGCGCGTTCGACGAAGCGGCGCGCAGTGAAGCCGAGGCCGAAGACGAAGAGATTCATACCGTCTGATATCCCGCCTGATCGAGGGCCGCGCGCCACTCGGCGCGCACGCTCGCGTCGGTTTCGCCCAAGGCGTGGGCGCTGAAAAGGGTCCAAAGCGCCGTTGCTTCGATCAACTGGCCCAGTGCCCACACCGCCATGGCGCGGACCAGGGGGGCCGGATCGGACAGGCAGCGTTCGGCCTCCGCCGCCAGGGCCGGCTCACCCGAATTGCCGATGCCGATGAGGACGTTGCGCAGGAAGCGATCGCGGCCGGTTCGCTTGATCGGCGTGCCGGCAAAATGCCGCCGGAACGCGGCATCGTCGAGCCGCGCGAGGTCGGCCAGCGGTGGCGCGGCGAGGTCGGCCCGCGCCGCCAAGCGGCCTTCACCTGCTACCACCGCGAACTTGTTCCAGGGGCAGACGGCGAGGCAATCGTCGCAGCCGAAGATGCGGTTGCCGATGGCTGCGCGAAATTCGAGGGGAATTGTCCCCTCGTGCTCGATGGTGAGGTAGGAGATGCAACGCCGGGCATCAAGGCGGTACGGGGCCGGGAAAGCATCGGTGGGACAGATGTCGAGGCAGCGGCGGCATGAGCCGCAATGGTCCAGTTCAGGCGCATCCGGCGCGAGGTCGGCCGAGGTGAAGATCGCCCCGAGCAGCAGCCAATTGCCGAGCTCGCGTGAGACCAGCACCGTATGCTTGCCCTGCCAGCCGAGACCGGCGGCGGCGGCGAGCGGCTTCTCCATCACCGGCGCGGTGTCCACGAAAACCTTCACCCGCACGTCGCCCTTGGCGGAGAGGTAGCCGCCCAACTCCTTGAGCTTGCCCTTCAGCACCTCATGGTAGTCGCGCCGCTGTGCGTAGGCGGCGATCGCCCCACGGTCGCGCTGCCCAAGGAGGGTGAGCGGGTCGGTCTCGGGGCCGTAATTCATGCCGAGCATGACGACACTGCGAACCTCGGGCCACAGGGTCAGCGGATCGGCGCGCTGGTCGGCGCGGTCCTGCATCCAGGCCATCTCGCCGTGATGGCCGTCGGCGAGCCAGGCAGGCAGGCGTCGAACGAGTTCGGGCACCGCGTCGGGCCGGGTCACCCGGACGGACTCGAAGCCGAGATGGCGCGCGCGCGCGTCCACCGCCCGGCGCAGCTCGTCGCCGGCCAGAACCTTGCGCGGGGTCCGGCGCCCCTGCGGGGCCGCGTCGCTCAGAAGTCCAGATCCGCGTAATGGTCCGCTGGTGCCATCCCGGGCACCCGGTCGGCCAGGAGCGGCCGGAAGCACGGACGCGATTTCACTCTTGCGTACCAGTCCCGCGCCGTCTCGTCCTCGTCCCATGGCACGTCGCCGAGATAATCCACGCAGGAGAGGTGGGCCGCCGCGGCCAAATCCGCATAGGTCAGATGGTCACCCGCCAGCCATTTGCGGCGGGACATCAGGTAGCCGATGTATTTGAGGTGGTAGCGCACGTTGGTCCGCGCGGCGCGGATCGCGTTCATATCCGGCGGGCCGCCACCATCGGCGCTGCTCATGAAGCGCTTCCAGATCTTCTCGGTGACGAGGTATCCCGTCACCTCGGCGTCGAACTTCACGAGGAACCAGTCCAGCAGGCGGCGGACCTCGACGCGCCCGGCCGTGGTCTCGGGCAGGAGGCGCCGGCCGCTCAGGCCGAGGCCACGGGTCTCGTCGAGATATTCGGCAATGATGCCGGCGCCCGGCACCGCCAGCCCGGTCTCTTCCACCAGCACCGGCGTGGTTCCGGCGGGATTGATAAGCAGGAACGCGTCGCGCCGCTCCCAGGGCCGCTCCTCAACGAGAGCGGGCTCCATGCCCATCTCGGTCAGGACGAGACGGATGAAACGCGAATGCGGACAGAAGGGGGAGTGGTGAAGCGTCGCCATCGAGGCCGTTTCGGACGGGGGAAAGTGCCGGGGGACCTACCGTGTCGAGAACCCTCAGAGATGGTCGGCGGATCAGTTTTATGTCCCGATCGTTGCCGCCTCATTAACACGGGTGATCAAAGGCGGTAACCGTCCGTCAACCCTGATCGGCGAAGCCTGATACCGGAATGACGTGGTATCGGCCCGTTCCGAACTCCCGAACAATCGAAATCGTCGAGGCGATGACATGATGGATGCGATGAGCGTCGTGAAGGCGGTCGTGCTCGCCGTGGTCGAGGGGGCCACCGAGTTCATCCCGGTCTCGTCGACCGGACACCAATTGCTGGTGGGCCATTTCATCGGCTTCGAATCGCCCAACAACACCTTTGAGGTGCTGATTCAGCTCGGCGCGATCCTGGCGATCCTGGCGGTCTATTTCCGCCGGCTCCTCGGCATCGCCGCCGCATTGCCGAGCGACCCGAACGCGCGGCGCTTCGTGGCCGGCATCCTGCTGGCCTTCCTGCCGGCGGCGATCATCGGCGGCCTCTTCTCGAAATACATCAAGTACTATCTCTTCAATCCCTGGATCGTGTGCGCGACCCTGGTGGCCGGCGGCCTCGTGCTCCTGGTGCTCGACGAGACGGATCTCGAGACCAAGAAGCACGACGTCTACGATTTCACCTTGCCGATGGATTTCAAGATCGGCCTGTTCCAGTGCCTAGCGATGATCCCAGGCGTGTCGCGTTCGGGCGCGACCATCGTGGGCGCCATGCTGATGGGAGCCGACAAGCGCTCGGCCACCGAATTCTCGTTCTACCTCGCGATCCCCACCATGGCGGGCGCCTTCGCCAAGGACCTGCTCGACAATTATAAGAACCTCTCGAAAGACGATACCGGCCTGATCGTGATCGGCTTCATCGTCGCCTTCCTCTCGGCGCTCGTGGTGGTGCGGACTGTGCTCGACTACGTGTCCGCCCACGGCTTCCGGCTCTTCGCCTGGTGGCGCATCATCGTCGGCTCGCTGGGCTTTGCCGGCCTCATCCTCTTCGGCTGACGCCGGCTTTCGGACCGGCCGATCACATGATCGGCCGGACGGATCGCGGAACGGATTCAAAATACGGTTTCATGGGGCGATTGCCTCCGGAAGCCTCGCCGTGCGAGGGCTCTTCCGGAGATAAATCGCCGATCCCGGGAGGGGCGGCTTGAAAGACCGCGAAGGCTGACCGATGGAAGACCGCCCCCTCGCCGACCTGTTTCCGCCGGCGACCCGCGAACGCTGGCTCGGCCTCGTGAACGGTGTCCTGAAGGGCGCGGATTTCGAGAAGCGGCTCGTCTCCAAGACTGCCGATGGTCTACGCATCGAGCCGCTCTACGAGGCGGCCGAGCCCGCCGCCCAGCCGGTGCGGGCGCCCGGCCCTTGGCGCATCGCCCAGCGGGTCGACCATCCGGAAGCGGGAGCTGCCCGCGCCCTCGCCATGGCCGATCTCGAAGGCGGTGCCGACGCCCTCACCCTCGTCTTTTCCGGCGCCCCCGCGGCACGGGGCTACGGCCTCGGGGCGACCGACGCGGATGCCCTCGACACGGCGCTGGAGGGGGTGATGCTCCCACTCATCGCTCTCCGGCTCGATGCCGGCGGGCGTGGAGCTGAGGCCGCCGCCGCCCTCAAGACGCTGGCGGCGCGGCGGAACGAGCCCCTGAGCGGGCTCGACCTCGATCTCGGGCTCGATCCGATCGGAACCTTCGCGGCCACCGGGAGTCTCGGCGCGGATTTTGAGGGCGTTCTCACCCGCACCCTCACGGATTTCGACGCGGACGGGTTCACCGGTCGGCTGTGTCTGGCCGACGGGCGCCCCTACCACGAAGCCGGCGCCAGTGAGGCGGCCGAACTGGCCGCCGCCCTCGCCACGGCCGTGGCCTATTTGCGCGCCCTCGAGGCCGGGGGGCACGATCTCGCCCGCGCGCGGGACGCCATCGCGGTGCTGCTGGTGGCCGATGCGGACGAGTTCCTCACCATCGCCAAGTTCCGTGCCATGCGCCGCCTCTGGGCGCGCGTCGAATCCGCCTGCGGCCTCGATCCGAAGCCGCTGCGCCTCCACGCCGAGACCGCCTGGCGGATGATGAGCCGGCGGGACCCCTTCGTGAACATCCTGCGCACCTCGATGGCCGCCTGCTCGGCGGGTCTCGGGGGCGCCGACAGCGTCGCCGCCCTGCCCTACACCGCCGCTCTGGGGCTCGCCGACGCCTTCGCCCGCCGGGTGGTTCGCAACAGCCAGATCGTTCTCATCGAGGAATCGAACCTCGCCCGGGTGGCGGACCCGGCCGCGGGCGCCGGCAGCTTCGAAACCCTGACGGAGGCGTTGACGGTGGCGGCCTGGGAGGCGTTCCAGGCGATCGAGCGCGAAGGCGGCATCGTCGCTAGCCTCGAAGCCGGCCAGATCCAGGGCCGAATCGCAGCGACGCGGACGACGCGCTCCCGCAACGTCGCCACCCGGCGCGAGGCGATCACCGGGGCCAGCGAGTTCCCCTTCCTCGCCGAGAAGCCCGTGACCGTCCTTGAGATCGCGCCGCTCGCTGGCGAGAGCGTCAACTTCGCAGAGGACGAGGCGCGGCGTTGCGATCCCCTGCCCTCTCAGCGGCTCGCCGAGCCCTATGAAGCCTTGCGCGACGCCTCCGACACCCACCTCGCCGCCGCCGGAATTCGGCCCCGCGTGTTCCTCGCCAATCTGGGTCCTGTGGCGGTGTTCAACGCCCGTTCGACCTTCGCCGCCAACGCCTTCGCGGCGGGCGGCATCGAAGCGGTGAACGAGGAGGGCTTCACCGAGGCCGTTCCCCTCGCCGAGGCGTTCCGGCATTCGGGCGCCCGCATCGCCTGCCTGTGTTCGTCGGATGCACTCTACGCCGCGCATGCGGTGGCGGCGGCCGAGGCGCTGAAGGCGGCGGGAGCCGACACCCTCTATCTGGCGGGCAAGCCGGGAGAACGCGAAGAGGCGCTGGCAGATGCAGGTATCGACGGCTACCTGCATGCGGGCTGCGACCTCGTGAGTCTGCTCGGAACGGCGTTGGAACGAGCGACCCGGGCTTAGGGGCAACCGACGGACGCCTCGCGAGTTTCACTCGCCAGCCACGCTTCACCGAACGGATCACCATGCGTCTCGCGATTCTCGCCGTCACCTCCGCCTGCTTCGTGGCCGCCACACTGGGGTCGGCGGAGGCCGCCAAGAAGAAGGTCCAGGTCCCTCACCGTTATGACGGGGCCTGGAGCATCGAGGTGGTGACTCTGGATGGGCCGTGCGACCGCGCCTATCGCTACGGGGTCCAGATCCGCAAGGGTGAGGCGAGCTATGCGGGCGGCGATTTCAACATCAGCGGCCGGGTCTCGACCGCCGGCGCCGTGCGCGCGGTGATCACACGCGGCTCGGACAGCGCGGACGTGGTCGGGCGCCTCGCCCGCGGGGGAACGGGTGGGGGCACCTGGAACACCACGGGTGTGATCTCCTGTAGCGGTCGCTGGAACGCCGAACGGCGTGGCTGAGCCGTGGCCGCGCAACTTTTGTGCTTCCCCGGTCACAGGGGCCGGCATCGTATGCGGGAGACATCTCGGCGGGGCTTTTTCGCCCTGTTCCAGTCCCATTCATCCATGAAATTATCCTCCGAATCGGGAACGATCCTACGGGGAGCTCCACGTGATGAAGGCTTGGGTGTTCGGTGCGCTCATCATGACCGTCGGCTTCGGCGCGGAGGCGGCGGCCGGTCGCTCCCCCACCGATCCGCATGCAGTGATGACGCCCCTCGAACAGGCGGCGACGGAGTGCTTCGCCGAGACCGTGATGGCCAATCCGGCCGCCATGAGCCACGCCCGGGCGGGTCGGTGGTACGAGGCGGCCGGAATCATCGGCTTTCTGTGCCGGCCGGAGGTCGACGCGATGATCCTGGCCCATGACCGCTTTTTCGGGCGCGGGACCGGCACGCGCTACTTCAAGAACGCCTATATCCGCCATCTCGGCCGAGAGCTCGCGGTTCGACTCCAGCCGATGCTGGAGCGTAAGGCGGTCGCCAGTGCGGAGCCGCCGATCGACAAGGCATCCCTTACTGAGGCGGATAAGCCGGCGGAATAGGACTTGGCCCGCATCTTTCCGGTCGCACTGCCGGAGAATTATAATCGAGCACTCTAGGCTCGCGATTGCGCCGCCTTTCCGTGCGCCACGAGGCCGTCATGCTCGATGCCGTTCAGATGCCCCCCCTGGGAAGGCCGATCGCGGAGACCGATGGCGACGCGACCGCGCTTGGTTCCAATGGCGCGGCGAATCTAAGACGGCATCCCGACGATGTCGCGAGAATCGCGCAGCTCGAAGCTCTGGTCGCGGCTCGGGCCGCCGCCCTCGCCCACGGCCGAAAGGTCTTCGAGCGCGCGTCCGCGGTCGCCCGCATCGGCGTTTGGGAATGCAGCCTTTCCGGTGAGACGCTGACCTGGAGCGACGGGGTCTACGGCCTGCTCGACCTTCCGCGCGGATCGCCCACCGACCGCGCAACCACACAGATCGGTGGCCCTTCCTCAATGGCGATGACGGGAGATTCGTGAGCCAGACCTGCCCCGTCCCGTTCTTCGCTCGGATTTCCGGCGTGGGGCGCAAGCGAGCACCAGAGCCACCCGTGACGGTGTCCCGGGACCTTACCGCAATCCTCACCTTTCTCAATGCGGTGTCGCGGGCCTGTTCCGAGGCCCCGACGCCGGAGGCGGCGATCCGCGACTGCTTGGGCATCGTCGCGCGCTTTACCGGCTGGCCGATCGGCCATGCCTATCGGCGCAAACGTGACGGCAGCGACACTCTCAGTTCGATGCGGGCCTGGCACCTCGCCGTTTCGGGCGACGCGCCCCAGGCCGACTCCTTCGTGGCTGCGTCCGAGGGCGCCGTCTTCGCGCCGGGCCAGGGCCTCGTCGGGCAGGTCGCGGCCAATGGCGCACCGGTCTCGTGCGAGGACGTGACCACCCTGCCCGGCTTCGTCCGGGCGGAGACCGCCCGCCGGAACGGCGTGCGGGGCTGCTTCATGTTCCCGGTGCGGATCGGCGAGAACGTCGAGATCGTGCTGGAATTTTTCTCCCGCGACCGGGCCGACCCGAAGGATGAACTCCTTGAACTCATGGCCTACGTCGCCGACCGTCTTTCCCTGGCGATCACCGAGAACGCCCAGCGCGACCGCCTCGGCACGCTGATGAGGGCACTGGATGGCATCGCCCGCCAGCTCGCGGAAACGACGGCACAGGTCGAGAATGGAGCGAAATCCGTGCTGGCCGTGGCCAAGACCGCCGATGCGCGCCGCACCGAGGTCGACCGGGCCAATGGCGACGCCGCGCGTGCCATCGACGCAGCCGCGCAATCCGCCCAGAAACTCGTGGGCCTGTCGCGCGAGGCCAACGACTATGCCGAGCGGATCGGCACATCGCCGTCGGATCGGCCCGGATTCTCGACGAGGCGGTGGCGATCTTTACGGACCTTCAGAACCGCATCGCCGATATCGGCCAGATCAGCGGGTTGATTGGGACCATCGCCAACCAAACTAACCTGCTGGCGCTCAACGCGACCATCGAGGCGGCCAGCGCCGGTGCAGTCGGACACAGCTTCACGGTGGTGGCGAGCGAGGTCAAGGCGCTCTCAAACCGCGTCACCCGGGCCACCACCGCGATCGCCACCCAGGTCGGTCAGCTCAGACAGGTAGCCGATAGCTCCACTGCCTCGCTGGCGCGGGTGCGGGACGAGATCGGAGCCGTGCAGCAGAACGCCACCGACATCGCCCGGGTCAGCACCGCGCATCGGGCGGCGGCGGACACCATCGCCGACGGAGTCACTCGCGCCCGCGCCACGATTCTCCAGGCCACCAGCCATCTCGATGCCCTGCGCACCACCACCGCCCAAGCGGTGGCCTCGTCACAGACCCTGGGCGAGACCTCGGTCCGGCTGCGGGATCAGGGCCGGGAGCTGAATCAGACCGCCTCGCAGCTGGCGGGGTCGCGCCGGTAGACGCGTCTCAATCGTCCATCTTCAGGGCGGCAATGAAAGCTTCCTGCGGGATCTCGACCTTGCCGAACTGGCGCATCTTCTTCTTGCCCTCCTTCTGCTTGTCGAGGAGCTTGCGCTTGCGTGAAATGTCGCCGCCGTAGCACTTGGCGGTCACGTCCTTGGACAGGGCCTTGATGGTCTCGCGGGCGATGATCTTGCCGCCCAACGCCGCTTGGACCGGGATCTGGAACAGGTGGCGGGGAATCAGGTCCTTGAGCTTTTCGCACATGGCGCGGCCGCGATGCTCGGCGCGGGTGCGGTGGACGAGCATGGACAGGGCGTCCACGGGCTCGGCGTTGACGAGGATCGACATCTTCACGAGGTCGCCCTCGCGATAATCGGAGATGTGA
>JAKONB010000441.1 GCA_022702195.1 Beijerinckiaceae bacterium
CCTCGCGCCCGAGGGCGACCATCATCGCCAGGGTCACCAGGGAGCGGGTCTTCCACGGCAGGCGCGAATCGCCCCAGATCTCGCCCCAGGCGGTGCGGGTGATGAAATCCTGCCAGGGCATCGAGAATCCGTCCGCCCGTTCAAGCGAGCGCGTTACGTGGGCGTCGCCGAGCACGGCCCGGCGGTTCGACGCCCCGCTGGCGAACGGCACCGCCCCGGTCGGGGCGCACGGCGCGCGGTGGCGGTCGAGGAACCCCAGGAGATGCGCGCTGACCACGTCGGCGCGCTCCACCGCGAGCAGATGGGCGGCGCGCGGAAGAACCACGAGTTCGGCCCCCCGGATGCCGGCACAGATCGCCTCGGCCATGGCGGGGGGCGTCGCCGGGTCGTCGCGCCCGGCGATGACGAGAGTCGGGGCAGTGATCCAGCGCAGGACCGGGCGCAGGTCCATCCCGCCGATGGCGCCGCAGCACACGGCATAGCCCGCATCGTCCGTGGCGGCGAAGCCGTCGCGCACCGGGCCGACGAGGCCGGGCGCGCGCTCGGCGAAGCCCGGCGTGAACCAGCGCCCCAGGGTGGCCGCGACGATGGAGGCGGTGCCCTCGGCCCGGACCGTGGCGGCGCGCGCGTTCCAGGATTCCTCGCTCGGCAGATGGGCGGCGGTGGCCATGAGAGTCAGGCTGAGGACCCGATCCGGCTCGGCGCTCGCCAGCGCCTGGACAATCATGCCGCCGAGCGACAGGCCGACGAGGTGCGCGCGGTCGATCCCGAGAGCGTCGAGGAGGCCGAGGAGATCGGCGGCGAGGTCGCCGATGGAGGCCGGCTCGTCCCGCGTGGCCGATCCGCCATGGCCCCGCGTGTCGTAGCGCAGGATGCGGTAGCGTCCGCGCAGGGCCGGGACCACGCCGTCCCACATGGCCATGCCGGTGCCGAGGGAGTTCGAGAACGCGACCACCGGCGCGGCGCTCGGCCCCGACAGGTCGTAGTTCAGCCGGATGCCGTTGATGGTGATCAGGGGCATGGGGATTCTGCTCGTTCGGAGGAGGCGCGGGAGGCCGGGGTGAGGCGGCGGACCTCCGCCAGGGCGCGGTCCGTGGCCCGGGCGGCGGCCCGGACCGCCGGAGCGAGATCGAAGGCGGGGCCGAGATCGACACCGGCCGTCTCCGGCATCGCCTCCAGCACGGAGCGCAGGTCGGCTTGGCCGTCCCGCACCGCGCCGGCCGCCCTCTCCACGAGGGCGTGGGCGGCGGCGGCGCCCAGAGTCGCGGTGAGGCGCGCGGCGGCGGCATCCGCGAAGAGCAGGCCGCGCGTGAGATCGAGGTTGGCGCGCATGCGGGCCGGATCGACCACGAGCCCCTCGGCGAGAAGGCGGGCCTCCCGCAGGGCACCGGAGGCGAGGCCGAACAATTGGGGCAGCGCGTGCCACTCCGCGTGCCAAGGGCCGGCCGGACGCTCGTGGGCCGCCGGCATGGCATCGAGCAGCGCGCCCGCATGACCCTTGGCGGCTGTGAAGGCGGCGAGGATCACCGTCGCGGAGACGGGGTTGCGCTTGTGCGGCATCGCCGAGGACCCGCCCCGCCCCGGCACGTGCGGCTCGGCCACCTCGCCCACCTCCGTGGAGGCCAGATTCACCACGTCCGTGGCGAGCTTGGCGAGCGCCCCCACGAGACGGGCGAGCCAGGACCCGGTCTCGACGATCCGGCCGCGCCGCGTGTGCCAGGCCACCGGATCGGGATTCAGGCCGCATTCCGCCGCGAAGGCCCGCGCCACGGCCTCGTCCCGGTCGCCCAGGGCCGCGAGGGTGCCGACCGGGCCACCGAGGGAGGCGGTGAGCATCCGTTGGCGCAGGCTTTGCGCCTGGTCCACCACCTCGGCGAGGCCGAGCGCCCAGATGCCGGCCTTGTAGCCGAAACTGATCGGGGCCGCCTGTTGCCCGTAGGTGCGCCCGACGCACGGAGTCTCGCGATGCGCCGCGGCGAGGGTCGCGAGTCCCGCCAGGATGGGCGCGCATTCCGCCTCCACCAGTGCGAAGGCGTCGCGCAATTGCAGGACGAGGCCGGTATCGGCGATGTCCTGGGTCGTCGCGCCGAGATGGAAGTGCCCTTCCAGATCGGCGGGCAGGTGCCGCCGCACCGCCTTCACGAAGGGGATGACCGGCACGCCGGACAGGGCCGTGCCGCGCCCGAGGGCCGCCGGATCGAGGACTCCATCGGGGAGCCCGTCGAGGGCTGTCGCGAGTCCCTCGGGCACGAGGCCTGCGGCGGCCTGTGCCCGCGCCAGGGCCGATTCCGCCCGCACCATGGCGGCGATGCGGGCCGCGTCGGAGAAGACCGTCCGCATGGAATCCGTGGCGAAGAGCGGCCCGAGCAGGGCCGAATCGAGGGCCGAGAAGGTCATCGGCGGCGGATCAGGCGGGAAGGCCAAGGGCGGCGCGGGCCTCGGCCGGGCTCGCCACCGCCCGTCCGCGCCGCGTCACCGCCTCCACGGCGAGGCCCACCAGTTCGGCGTTGCTCGCCGCGAGCCGGTCCTTGGTGATGCGGATGTTGTCTTCGAGCCCGGTGCGGACGGCGTCCGCTCCGCGCGCCAAGGCCCAATCCATCACCGGAGCCTGATGGCGGCCGATGCCGGCGGCCGTCCAGGTCGCTCTCGGCAGCACACGCCGCAGTTCCGCCAGCAGGATGTCGAGGAGATGCGCGTCGGCCGGCATCGCGTTCTGCACGCCCATCACGAATTGGACGTGGGGCCGCTCGTCCATCAGCCCGGCCTCCACCAAGCGCTTGGCCCCGTGCAGGTGAGAGAGGTCGAAGATCTCGATCTCGGGACGGGTGCCGACGCGCTTCATCTGCGCGGCGAGCTCCTGCACCAGGGTGGCGTGGTTCTCGTAGACGATGGTGGGGAAGTTCACCGACCCCGTGGAGAGCGAGGCCATGTCGGGGGCGTGCCGGAGCGAGAGGCCGCGGCTCGCCGGATCGCGCCCGCGCCCGCCGGTGGAGAATTGCACGATCATGCCCGGGCAATGCGTGCGCAGGCCCGCCTGCACGGCGGCGAATTTTTCGGGATCGGACGAGGGGCTCTCGTCGTCGTTGCGCACGTGGATATGCGCCAGGGTCGCGCCGGCCTCGTAGGCGGCATGGGTCGATTCGATCTGCTCCGACACGGTGACGGGCAGAGCGGGATTGTCCGATTTGCGCGGAACGGAACCGGTGATCGCGACGGCGACGACGACGGGTTGGCTCATGAGCGTGTGTCTCCGTGTGTTTTTTGATTTGGGTCGCAGCGGTGTCATTCAGTTTCCGCTCGATCGTCCTGGTCGCGCCAGGCTCCCTCGCCTGAAAGGAGAGAGGACCCGCGCTCGATGTCTCAGCGTGGTCGCGGTTGACGGAATGGATCGAGCAAAACAGGATCAGACGTCGAAGAAAACCGTCTCGGCATCGCCCTGGAGGTGGATGTCGAAGACGTAGACGATCCTCCCGTCGCGGGTCTCGCGTCGGGCGAGCAGCGTCTCGCGCCGGCTCGCCTGCTCGATGAGGTTGAGCACCGGATCGGCGGCGTTGGCTGCGGTCTCGTCGGCGAAGTAGAGGCGCGTCTGCAGACCGATATTGATGCCGCGCGCCACGATCCAGAGGTTGAGGTGCGGTGCCATCGGCCGGCCGTGTCGCCCGACCACGGAGCCCGGCTTGACGGTCTCGAAGCAGTACAGCCCGGTCTCGAAATCCGAGCCCGTGCGCCCCCAGCCGGACAGGGCGGGATCCGCAGATTCATGGCGCGGGTCGGCCGCATGGGCGTAGCGCCCGGCCGCATCCGCCTGCCAGACCTCGATCAGCACGTCGCGGACGGGCTCGTTCGCCCCGTCGAAGACGCGGCCCTCGACGAGGATACGCTCGCCCACGGCGTCCGGGCCGGCGATCACGTTGGAGAAGGCGGTCTCGAAGATGGCGAATCCGGCCTGATGCGGAATCAAGCCGATATGGACGTAAGGGCCGGCGGTCTGGGACGGCGTCTCGGGGAGCCGGGCGGGAAGAGGCTGGACCATGGTCAATTCCCCTGGAGCCTGTTCTCGAACACCGTCGACTGGCGTCCGCGCAGAACGATGTCGAAGCGGTAGGCGAGCATGTCCAGCGGGATCGCCGCATCGAGGTCGAGGGGAGCGATCAGGCGCTCGGCCGCGGCCCGGTCTGGAATGCCCAGCACCATCGGGTCGCGCCAGATCAGCGGGTCGCCCTCGAAGTACATCTGCGTGATCAGGCGCTGGGCGAAGCCCGAACCGAACACCGAGAAATGGATGTGGGCCGGCCGCCAGGAATTGAGGTTGTTGCGCCACGGATACGGCCCGGGCTTGATCGTGCGAAAGGCGTAGCCTCCGTCCGCATCCGTCAGGGTGCGGCCGCAGCCGCCGAAATTCGGATCGATGGGGGCGAGGTAACGGTCGTTGCGGTGCCGGTAGCGCCCGCCCGCATTGGCCTGCCAGAACTCCACGAGGGTGTGCGGAACGCCCCGCCCATCCGCGTCGCAGACCCGCCCGGTCACGATGATGCGCTCGCCGATGGGCTGGCCGTCCTTGGCGTAGTTGAGGAGCAGATCGTTGTCCAAGGGGCCGATCGCGGCGTGGCCGAAGGTCGGTCCGGTCACTTCGGAGAGCGAATTCTGAAGCGACAGCAAGGCCCGGCGCGGCGCGCGCAGCACGCTGGTCTTGTATTCGGGGGTGAAGGCCGGCGGATGGACCCTGCGGTCGCGCTGGCGGAACTCACGGTGCTCGGCCATGGATTCGTTTCGTCCCTATGCTGGTGGATCCCGGCCGCGTTGCGCGTGTCTCGGGAGATCGATCATCTGTATAGTTACGGCCCTATGCCCGGTCGGAGGCGGGAGCGCCCCTGACAACCACGGTCCGAATCGGGCGGGTGCGAAACCGACTGAGGGATTCGCTTCAGCCTGTCACCGTGGATGCTTCATCTCGTCTCGGAACTCCCGTTTCGGCCGGATCGCGACTGTTTTCCGCTGAGCGAACATTGAAGAATCGCCAGCCGCACGATCGTTGTTGTTGACATGAACGTACTAGTTTGTTCATTAGCGATCAAGTGGGGCGACACCAATCAGCCCTCCCCGAGGACACGTCAGGAAGCAGCCATGCGCGGATCACCGCCGGGCCATCGCGCGCCCCATCCCACCGCGACCCCGATGGGGTTCGCGATCCCTCCTTCCGGCACCCGCCCGTGGCCAGTCGCCCGGCCGGACGGAGGGGAAAGATGACCGCGACGCACGAGCGCCCGCGCCATCTCGTCGGTCTGATCGGGGCCGGCATCCAGGCGTCGCGAACCCCCGCCCTGCATGAGCGCGAGGGGGCGGCCAACGGCCTGAACCTGCTGTATCAGCGGATCGACCTCGACCGGCTCGGTCTCGGAGCGGACGACCTGCCCGAGCTGCTGCGGGCGGCCGAGCGCATGGGCTTCTGCGGGCTCAACATCACCTATCCGTGCAAGCAGGCGGTCATCCCGCATCTCGACGCCCTGTCCCCCGACGCGGAGGCGCTCGGCGCCGTCAACACCGTGGTGCTGCGGGACGGGCGCCGGACGGGCCACAACACCGACTGGTGGGGTTTCGCCGAGAGCTTCAAGCGGGGCCTGCCCGGCGCGGCGACGGCCCGCGTGGTCCAGCTCGGGGCCGGGGGCGCGGGAGCGGCCGTCGCCCATGCCCTCCTGACCCTCGGCGTCGGCGAACTCTGGCTCTCCGACATCGATCCGGCCCGCGCCCAGGCGGTGGCGGAGAATCTCACCGCTCGATTCGGATCGGGCCGGGCCAGGGCCTGCGGCGACCTTCGCGCCGACGTCGCGGCGGCGGACGGCCTCGTCCATTGCACGCCCACCGGCATGGCCAAGTATCCGGGCTTGCCGCTGGAGGCCGACCTGCTGCATCCGGGCCTGTGGGTCTCGGAGATCGTCTACTTCCCCCTCGAGACCGCCCTCCTGCGCGAGGCGCGGCGGATCGGCTGCCGCACCCTGGATGGCGGCGGCATGGCGGTGTTCCAGGCCGTGGAAGCCTTCCGCCTCTTCACCGGCCTGACGCCCGATGCCACGCGGATGCAGGCGCATTTCACGCGGATGTGCGCGGACGCGCCCGGCGCCTGAACCGGGGACGCCACCTCGACGAAGCGCCCCCTGCGGGCGCGATCTAACCACCCCACGACTTCCAAGGTGCGGCGGTGCGCGCGAGCGTGCCGAACGCCCCTCGGACAAGAACAAAAAACCAAAAAGCCGCAGCCGCATCGCCGGCGCAAGGAGGAAACGCCCATGTCATTCGGTGCCACGAATCCGCACGTCGGCGCGGACCACGCCCCTGTCCAGACCGGGACATCCCGCAAGGCCGCCCTCGCCAGTTGGCTCGGCAGCGCGGTCGAATATTACGACTTCTTCATCTACGGCACCGCCGCGGCGCTGATCTTTCCGAAACTGTTCTTCTCGCCCGACAATCCGCAGGCGGCGGCCATCGCCTCGTTCGCCACCTTCGGCGTCGCCTACATCACCCGGCCCGTGGGCGCGGTCGTGCTGGGGCATGTCGGCGACAAATTCG
>JAKONB010000450.1 GCA_022702195.1 Beijerinckiaceae bacterium
GGTCTCCGGCTTTCGGAGAAAGACGATGCCCCATCGCAAATCGACGGCTCCGCCCCGGATCCGACGTCCGGGATGATGCCGCCATCCCCCCAGAGGAACACCCGCATGGCAGCGAACGAAAAAGTGACGACCTATGCCCTCAAGCAGGCCATCGCCGCGAGGGTCGGCGACCATGTGGAGATCGCGGTGGAGGCCGAGGACGGCACCCGGTTCAAGATCACGGCCAGCCCCGAGCAGCTCGATGCCCTGACGGGCGATCTCGACACCATCCTGTCGGAAGATGACGCGGAGTCCCAGGCCACGGAATAGTCCGACCCGCTCCATCGCCACGGGGCCTCGTCATCACTCCTCAACCTTGAACGGCGAGTCTTGCCGCAACCCCGTCCGGCCCCGCGCCGGATGGGATACGGCCACGAAGCCGGGATCGGGTGACGCCGGATGTACGCGCACCCCGTCTCGGCCGACTGGGTGGGGCTGTGACGGACCCGTGATGGCGCTCCGTGTCGCGGCGCGGATCATTCCCCCACCCCACGACGTTGAGCCCTCGCCGCATCTGCCGCGGTGCGGAGGCCGCCGTGTACAATCCCTTCCTATCGTCGATGATGCTCGCCTTCGAGGCCCAGAAGGTGATCGAGCTTCGCCTCGTGCGCCTGGCCTGGGGCGGGCGCGAGGGCCAGGCCGAGATGCAGTCGATGGTGACCGAGAAGATCCATGCCACCTTCGAGGCCATGGGCACCCTGATGATGGGCGGCTCGCCCGAGACCGTGATCGCCCGCTACCGCGAGCACGTGGCGCTGAACACGAAGCGGCTCTCGGTCAGCTGACCCCGCGCACGGCGCGAGCAAGAGGGCGCCCCGGCTGGGGCGCCCCGGCGCTCAGGCCTTCGCCTTGGTCCGGCTCTTGGCCTTGGGGGCAGCCTCTTCGGTCTCCTCGCCCGCCTCCACAGACTCGGTTCCGTCCACGTTGATGCGCTCGGCGATCTCAGACAGCAGGGCGTCGGCCTTCTTCTCCTCCTGCAGGGTCTCGTCGAGGAGCTTGGCGGCGTCGGCATAGCCGAGCTGGGATGCCCAGGTCTTGAGCGTGCCGTAGCGGGCGATCTCGTAATGCTCGACGGCCTGGGCGCAGGCGGCCAGCACCGCGTCGGCGGCCGGGCTGTCGCCGAAATCGTCCATGTCCTCTTCCATCTCCGACGTGATGCCCTGCATCGCCTCGCAGGTCTTGGCGCGGGCCGGCTTGCCGATGATCTCGAACACCTGCTGCAGACGCTCGACCTGATGCGCGCTCTCCTCCGCATGGGTTTCGAAGGCCTGGCGCAGCTCGTCGTGTTCGGCGGCCTTGGCGGATTTCTTGAGGGCCTTCACCGACTGCTTCTCGGCGTAATAGACGTCCTTCAGGGTCTCGTAGAAGGCGTCGTGCAGGGTCTTTTCCTTGGCGGCCATGGTCTCGTCCCTCGCTGTCGGCGGCCGCTCGTGGGCGGCGACAGGCATCGAACGCCCGTCTGGGAGATCGGGTCCGCGCCATATTTTTTCGTTGCGGAGGAACCCCACGGGACGGGCTCCCCGCCCTCGTGGCGGCGTCCCGGAAGCCGACGGACGGTCCGATGACCCGATCGCACGCGCCCGCCGGTCCTGGTCGGCGCCGGATGCACCGTCCCGACGATCCCATCGCGACCCGGACATTGTTCAGGGACATCCAGGATCCGCTCGGATCTGAGATCTGCTGGCATTCCGATGAAATGCGTCTCCGACCGGTGCGTTGACCGCGAACGCCTGGAAAAATAACACATGTAAATTAACTTACGATGACTGCTTTGTATTTCTGGTGGGCACGACGGGGATCGCATGCCGCACCATCTCATCCGCAAGCTCGAGCAATTCACCAAGCTCTCGCGGGACGACCGGCAGGCCCTGGAGGCCGCGGCGGCCAAGCGACGGTCCTTCGCCGAGCATTCCGACATCATCCGGGAGGGGGACGACCCCGCCTATGTCAACCTGATCCTGGAAGGATGGGCCTGCCGCTACAAGCAGCTCGACGATGGCCGGCGCCAGATCCTGTCCTTCTTCGTGCCGGGCGATCTGTGTGACACCCACATCTACATCTTGCGCGAGATGGACCATTCCATCGCCGCCCTCACGCCGGTGACGCTGGCGGAGATTCCGCGCTCGATCCTCGAGCGGATCACGAATGAACGCACCCGCGTGACGAAGGCCCTGTGGTGGGACACCCTGGTGTCGGTGGCGATCCAGCGGGAATGGACGGTCAATCTCGGTCAGCGCACCGCGATCGAGCGGCTCGGCCACCTGTTCTGCGAGCTGTTCCTGCGCCTGCGCGGGGTCGGCCTGACGGAGGGCAACAGCTGCATGCTGCCGCTGACCCAGGTGGAACTGGCAGACGCGATGGGCCTGTCGAACGTGCACATCAACCGCACGCTGCAGGAGCTGCGCCGGTCCGGCCTGGTGGCGCTCAAGGGCAAGCGCTTGACCATTCCGGATCTCGACGCCCTGCAGAAAATCTCCCTGTTCAACCCGAACTACCTCCACCTTGAGCATGACGGTCGCCATCTCGACGCCGACGAACCCACGTCCCCGTGAGATGGTTCTGTCCCGGGAGCGCATCCGTCTCGGGGGCACATGGGAGTTTCAATGTCGATGGGATCCGGGCCGAGGGATGGCGACGTGGGGGCGGTTCTCCTGGCCGAATCGCAGCACGGGGTGCGCAACACGCTGGCGACGACCCGGATGGTCGCGCGGCGCTCGGCCGAGTTCAGCGAGAGCCTGGAGGATTATTCCGCGCATCTGGACGGGCGCCTGGCCGCCCTGGCGCGGATGCACAACCTGATGATCCAGAACGCCACGGCGGGGATCGATCTCGGCCAGCTCGTCACCGACGAGCTGGCGAGTGTCCGCGCTTACCGGGACGAACGCACGCGGGCGGAGGGGCCGGATGTGCGGTTGCACCTGCGGGCGGCCGAACCGCTGGTGCTGGCGCTGGCGTTGCACGAGTTGACGACGAACGCGATCAAGTTCGGCGCCCTGGCCAGCCTATCTGGCCGCCTGGCCGTGACCTGGCGGATCGACGAACGGGATGGCGGATCCCAGCTCAGGCTCGACTGGGTCGAGAGCGGCGTGCCCCTGGATGCGCAGGCGCCGCGGCGCAACGGGTTCGGCACCGTGGTGCTGCTGGAAATGGTGGCGCAGGATCTGCAGGCACGGGGGAGCCTCGCCTTCGCGTCCGGCGGCCTGCACTACGGCATGGTGATGCCGCTGACCGCGCGGGTCCGGCACGCCGCGTGACAGAATTGCCGTTTCATCAAGTCCCTGGGCCGTCCGCCGCTGGCCCGACAGGGGGGGCCTGTCGGACATCGGCGGCCCCCACCAACCGTTCGAGCGAGTGACCGGTGACCGACACGAATCGCGATGCTCTCGCCCCCCGCATCACGGCGCGGCTCGACGCGCTGGCCTCCATCAGCGCCGAGGACGGCGCGATCACCCGCGTCTACCTCAGCCCCGAACAGGCGCGGGCCAGCGCCCTGGTGGCGGGCTGGATGCGGGAGGCCGGGATGGCGGCCCGCATCGACGCAGTCGGCAACGTGGTCGGCCGGGTCGAGGGTCCGGTTCCCGGCGGCCCGGCCCTGGTGATCGGCTCGCATCTCGACACCGTGCGGGACGCGGGGCGGTTCGACGGTCCCCTCGGGGTGGTGGCCGGCATCGCCTGCGTCGAGGCTCTGATGCGGGAGGGCGCGGCGCTCCCCTTCGCCATCGAGGTGGTAGGCTTCGCCGACGAGGAGGGCACGCGCTTCGCCTCCACCCTCATCGGCAGCCGGGCCTTCGCCGGCTCCCTGACCACCGACATCCTCACGCGCACGGACCCGGACGGCATCACCGTGGCGGAGGCGCTGCGGGCGGCGGGGTTCGATCCCGCCCGGATCGGCGAGGCGGCGCGGCCGGCCGGCTCGATCCTGGGCTATCTCGAACTGCATATCGAACAGGGGCCGGCCCTGGAGCGGGCCGACCTGCCGGTCGGCCTCGTCACGGCGATCAGCGGGGCGACGCGCCTGGCCCTCACCCTCACGGGCGAGGCGGGCCATGCCGGCACCGTGGCGATGGACGCGCGGCGCGACGCACTGGCGGGGGCGGCCGCCTGCATCCTCGCCGTCGAGGCCCGCTGCCGGCCCGAACCGGGTCTCGTCGGGACGGTGGGCACCCTCACGGCGGCCCCCGGCGCCGGAAACGTCATCCCGGGCCGGGTTCGCTTCAGTCTCGACCTGCGGGCGCCCGACGACCGGCAGCGCCGGGCCGCCCTCGCCGACCTCGACATCGCCTTCGCGGAGATCGCCGCGGCGCGGGGCTTGAGCCTCGACCGGGTGGTGACGCACGAGGCCGGCAGCGCCCCCTGCGACCCGGCCCTGATGGCGCATCTCGCCGAGGGCATCGCCGCCGAGGGTTATCCGGCCTTGCGCCTGCCGAGCGGGGCCGGGCATGACGGCATGGCGATCGCTCCCATCGCCCCCATCGCGATGCTGTTCGTGCGCTGCCGCGGCGGCATCAGCCACAACCCGGCCGAGTTCGCCAGCCAGGCCGATATCGAGGCCGGAGCACGGGTTTTGCTGGCGACCCTGAGGCGCCTCGCCGCCGCATGACCGGGACCCGCATTCAGGCGCCAGCCTCCGCCGCGATGACGCTCACATGCGCGGCCACCACCTTCCAGCCGTCGGGAAACCGGATCCAGGTCTGGCTCTGCCGGCCGATCCGGTCGGGGCTGCCCTCCCGCGTGAACAGGGTCATGGCCACCGCCGCATCGCGCCCGTAGGTGGTGATGACGGTCTGGCGCAGGGTGCGTGCCAGCCCCACGGGCGAGCGCGCCCGCCGGAAAGCGCGGATCGCCTCCATCCCGTAGAGGGTCTCGCCGGCTCCGTAGCGGATCGTGCGGGGATCGTCGTGGAACAACCCTTCCAGCACCGCCACGTCGTTGCCCACGAGGGCGGCCTCGTAGGTGGCGAAGGCCGCCTCCACCTCGGCCCTCACATCCGCCGCGTCGATTTCCATCGCCGTCTCCCG
>JAKONB010000464.1 GCA_022702195.1 Beijerinckiaceae bacterium
TTCATCGCGATCCGATACCTGCGGTGGGGGGCGCTTCACGGATGCCCCGACTCGGTTGGCAGGGACAAAGCCTCTCTTTGCCGGCGGTTCCACTGGGCACCGCTACGGCCAGACTTTGATCGCCACCGGCCGGCGCAGGAGGTCGCGGTCGGAGGTGATCGTGCAGCCCTCCACGCGCAGGGTCGCGTAGGTGAGGAGGGCGCCGTCGCCGGCATCGTCGAAGTTGCGGCCCCGCGCGGTTGGATCGAGCAGGGACGGGTAGGCGATCAGAGTGCCGGGGGCAGTGCAAGGGTCGTCGTAGAGCGTCGCGCCGGCCAGGAGCAGTCGGGGGTGATCCCAAGTGAGAAGATCGCGCGACGTGGTCCAGTAGAAGCCGGAGGTGGGGAAGGTCTCGCTCGCCTTCGCCATGAACACGGCGATCCAGGCCCCGCTCGCCCGATGCCGGACCACGGCGCCCACCGGGGTCGGGAAGGGGGGCACCGGTTTGCATGTCTCGGAATGCTTGATCGCCACCCGGTACGGATCGGGGAAGGCGGCGGTGAAGCCGGTTCCGGTCCAGGCCCGCCATCCTTTGGGATCGGCGGGATCATCGGTGCGGAACAGGCAGACGCCCGCCTCCTGCCCGCCGCTCGCCCCGTCCCAGCCGGTGGTGGAGACGAACATGTAATGGTAGCGGCCGTTGGAGAAGATGTTGGACGGGTTGAAGAACCCCCGGTGCCGGCCCTGCCCGGTCTCCTGCCGGAACGGGGCGGCGGCCACCACGGCGGGCAGCGTGCCGTGCGCGAAGCTCCGGCCGCCATCCGCCGAGGCCGCTGATAGGATCGTGTTGTACCAGCATTCCATGTAGACCGCGCTGCGGCAGCGACCGGGATGTTCATTGGCCTGATACTCGTGGTGGATCAGGGCCGTGACGCCCCGGCCATCCCCCGTCCAGGTGGCGGTGATCCACGAGCGGTCGTCATAGGAAGCCGGATCGGCATGGCCGGCCGAATCCAGCACTACGGCGCAATCGAGCTTCAGATGCTCCAGATCCGGGCCGCGCAGGGCGCGATTGCGATAATGCATCCCGAACAGGACGATGCCGCCGGCGGAATCGCGATAGGCGCGCGCCGAGGCATCCGGGACGTCGGCGCCGTCGCAGGCATCGCGCCCGGCCTTGAAGATCACGGTCGCCGGCCCGACGAGGGTGAGGGCCGAGAGCGGCGGCTCGGGCGCGGCCCACGCGACACCGGTGGCCATCCACAGGCCGAGGATCAGGCAGGCGAGGGGGCGCGTCATCGGGTGAGCCTGGACATCCGCCGGAGTTTGGGTTTTGAACCGTTACAGTCTGATGATCCCGGCGCGATGGCGATCGGGATCGTCCACACCCCGTTCGACGTCTGCGAAAGCCCACCATGCTGATCCTGATTCTCGGCCTCGTGCTGTTCCTCGGCACGCATGCCTTCTCGATGGCCCGTGCCAGACGCGCCCAGGTCATCGGCGAGGTCGGCGAGAACCGCTACAAGCTCGGCTACACGGCAGCGTCTCTGCTGGGCCTCGTGCTCATCGCCTACGGTTTCCACCTCTATCGCGAGCACGGCTACATCACGGTGTGGAATCCACCGGTCTGGACCCGGCACCTCGCCCTGCTGCTGACCCTGTTCGCCTTCATCGCCCTCGCTTCCGCCTATCTGCCGGGCCACATCCGGGCACGGGCCAAGCACCCGATGCTGCTCGCGGTGAAGATCTGGGCCACCGCCCACCTGCTCGCCAACGGGGATCTCGGTTCGATGCTGCTGTTTGGCAGCTTCCTCGCCTGGGCGGTCATCGCCCGGATCAGCGCCAAGCGCCGGGCGCTCAGCGCCGGTCAGGTGGTGTCGCAGCATGGTGGCGCGGCGGTGGCGCCCGCTGGTTGGCGCAACGACGCCATCGCGGTGGTGGTCGGCTTCGTGGTGTGGTTCGTCTTCGCCAAGTACCTCCACCCTATCCTGATCGGGGTCGCGGCTTGGCCGGGACAGGCCTGAGCCGCGCGGCAAACCGGTCGCCAACCGCCCGGCTCTGTGCTAGGCGCTGGGCCTCAACTCCCCGAAATGGCCGCTTTGGCTCCCGAGCGGCGTGAGACGACATGGCCGAGAACAACGAGTTCATCCGCGAGGTCAACGAGGAATACCGCCGCGATAAGGTCGCCGAGATCTGGCGGCGCTATAGCGGCGTGATCATCGCGCTCGCGGTGCTCTTCGTGGCTGGCATCGGCGGCTGGCGCTACTGGCAGCACGAGCAATTGGTCAGCGCCCAGGCCGCGTCCGAACGCTTCGAGGCCGCCAACACCCTCGCCCGGACCGGCAAGACCGAGGAGGCCGACAAGGCCTTCGCGGCGATCGAGGCGGAGGGACCGGCCGGTTACAGCCTGCTCGCTCGCTTCCGTTCCGCCGCCGAGACCGCCAAGCGCGACGAGACAGCGGGGGCAGCGGAATACGACGCACTGGCCGACGACACCAAGATCGGCGACGGCTTGCGCGACCTCGCCCGCCTGCGCTCCGCGCTCCTGCGCCTCGACGGGGCGGACCCCGATTCGGCCCTCGCGACCCTTCAGGGGCTGGCCGCGCCGAACGGTGCCTTCCGCCACACCGCCCGGGAGATGCTCGGTCTCGCCGCTTTGAAGCGCGGCGATTTCGAGGGGGCCGGCCGCTGGTTCGACCAGATCAATACCGATCCGCAGGCGCCCCAGAATCTGCGCCAGCGCATCGAGGTCTACGAAGCCCTGGTTGCCGGTGGCCCCGTTACGGTGACGGCGGCGCTTCCGGCCCCGCCGGCCGCACCGCCCCCGCCCGTCACGCGCTGAGCGTGACGACGGCTCAATGATACGCCTGAACGACTGAATCGAGCACAACATGGATATGCCGACCGTCGCGATTGTCGGACGGCCGAACGTCGGCAAGTCGACCCTCTTCAACCGGCTGGTGGGCAAGAAGCTCGCCCTCGTGGATGACCGCCCCGGCGTTACCCGCGACCGGCGTGAGGGCGACGTGAACTTCGGTGGCCTCGTCTTCCGCATCGTCGATACCGCCGGCCTCGAAGAGGCTGATTCGGGCACCTTGCTCGGGCGCATGCGCGCCCAGACCGAGGCGGCGATCCTCGAAGCCGACGTGGTGCTGTTCGTCATCGACGCCCGCGCCGGCATCCTGCCGGCCGATCAGCCCTTCGCCGAGATGGTGCGGCGGGCGGGCTGCAAGGTCATCCTCATCGCCAACAAGGCCGAGGGCGGCGCCGGCATGAGTGGCGCCTACGAGTCGTTCTCGCTCGGTCTCGGCGATCCGATCCCGTTCTCCGCCGAGCATGGCGAGGGCATCGGCGAATTGCACGATGCGCTGATCGAGAAGCTGCCCCAGCTCGACGAGGACGAGGAATACGATGACGAGCCCGCGAACCGTTCGCTGAAGGTCGCCATCGTCGGCCGCCCCAATGCCGGCAAGTCGACGCTGATCAACCGGATGCTCGGCGAGGACCGCCTGCTCGTCGGTCCCGAGGCCGGCATCACCCGCGATTCGATCTCCCTCGATTGGGAGTGGCGCGGGCGCCGGATCAAGCTCCACGACACCGCCGGCATGCGCCGCAAGGCCCGCATCGACGACAAGCTCGAGAAGCTCGCCGTGTCGGACGGCCTGCGCGCCGTGCGCTTCGCCGAAGTGGTGGTGGTGCTCCTGGACGCCACGATCCCGTTCGAGAAGCAGGATCTGACCATCGTCGACCTGATCGAGAGCGAGGGGCGCGCCCTCGTCATCGGCCTCAACAAGTGGGATCTGGTGGCCGACCAGAACGGCCTCCTGAAGAAGCTGCGCGAGGATTGCACCCGCCTGCTGCCGCAGGTGCGCGGCGTGCCGGTGATCCCGCTCTCGGGTCTGGCCGGCGAGGGGATCGACAAGCTGATGCAGGCGGTGGTCGGCGCCGAGGAGGTGTGGAGCACCCGCGTCTCCACCTCGCGGATCAACGACTGGCTCAGCGAGGCCACCCAGCGCAATCCGGCCCCGGCGGTGTCGGGCCGGCGTATCAAGATCCGCTACGCCACCCAGGTGAAGGCGCGCCCGCCGCATTTCGCCCTGTTCGGCAACCAGCTCGATGCCCTGCCGAAATCCTACACCCGCTACCTCGTCAACGCCCTGCGCGAGGCGTTCGAATTGCCGGGCGTGCCGATTCGGCTGTCCCTGCGCACCTCGAAGAACCCCTTCGACAAAGGCTGATCAGATGGCAAAGCCCACCGTTTCCGCCTGATCACGTCCTCGCCCACGGTCGCCGAAGCCGCCCTCTTTCGAGAGGGGGCGTGTCGCGATCATGTCGACCAGGGTGATCAAGCTGACACCGTATCGGGCTGTGCCCCGACCGTGGTGCGTGATAGCCAATCGACGGTGGCCGCAAGATCGGGCCGTTCCGCACCGTCGCCCGCGAGGGCGATCTGCCGATCGCTGCTGGTGCCCTCGGTGAGGATGCGGCGGGCGCCCTGGACTTCGGCCTCGCACCCCAGGGCTGCTGCGTCCTCTGCGATCAGGGCGAGCATCGCGTCGAGGGCCTGGGCGAATGGGATCGCGTCCTCCCGCGCCTCGTCGATCATTTCGGCGCGGATGCCGGCATGCTGCGCCCGCCACAGGTTTTCCTGCGTCAGCGCCCGCGAGGCGCCATCGAGTCCCGCATTCAGGTCCGGCCGCCGCGCCGCGAGCCGGACGAGGCAACGATAGAGTGCCGCGATGGTGAGGGCGTCCTCGAGCCGTGTGCAGGAATCGGCGATGCGCAGTTCCAGGGTCGGGAATTTGATCGAGGGCCGGAGCGACCACCACAGGAAGCTCGCATCCTGGATCGCGCCCGCCCGGGTCATGATCCGCACATAGCGTTCGTAGGAGGTCGCATCGGCGAAGAGATTGGGTAGACCGGTGCGGGGCAACTCGCCGAAAGCACTGAGACGATAGGAGGACAGACCGGTCGCTTCTCCCTGCCAGAAGGGCGACGAGGCCGAGAGCGCCAGTAGCAGCGGTTGGAACGGCAGCAGCCGGTTCATGAGATCGACGCGGGTGTCAGGGTCCGGTACCTCCACATGGACATGCATGCCGCAGATCAGGCTGCGCCGCCCGGCCAGCCCCACCGCGCGCAGGATGCCGGTGTAGCGATCGCCCTCGCTCGGGACCTGCCGCGACCAGGCCGCCACCGGATGCGTACCGGCCGCGAAGACCAGAAGTCCGTGAACCCGGCCGATCCGCCCCAGCGTCCGACGGTGATGGGTGAGGACGTCACGCGCTTGCGCGAAATCCGTGGAGGGCGGCGTACAGGCTTCCACCTGCGATTCGAGCAATTCCCGCCCGATTTCCGGCAGGGCCGCCCCCGCCTCCGCGTGGAAGGCTGCGACGGAGCGGGCCGGCGTCCCACGGGTCTCCGCATCGGCCAGAAAGTACTCTTCCTCAATGCCGAAGCGGTAGGCGAATCTAGTCATCGGGGGCCTTCGGCAACTGAGCGTACGATTCAACCGTCCGAAGGCCGATTGGTGCCCTCAAGCCCGGGGGTCGCCGCCCACCAGCCAGGCCGGATCGAACCAGCGGTCGGCCTCGCCATCGTAAGGCAGGCGGGTCACGTCCCAGTTCTGAATGTACTTGGCGTAGACGTTCCACACGGTGATGCCCCCACCCACGAAGATGCGCCGGCCGGGATAGCGCTTGAGAACGGCTTCCGGGTCCTCGTGGCTGCGGATCACGTCGATGGTGCGATCCTTGAAGGCGAAGTCGGGCACCGAGGCCACGGTCTTGGGACCGGCGATGAGCACGTGGCCCATGGTGAGCGCGAAGAACCGCGTCACGTCCTCGACGAAGAGCGGGTCGGTGTTGCCCTCCCAGGGCAATTGCCCGTTGAGGCCGAGTTGCCCGCGCTGCCCGATGGCGCAGATGCAGCGAACGTCGATCATGGTGTCACGGGCTCTGGGATGAGAGGGTCAGGAGGCCATCTGCGGCGTCAGTACGCGGTCGCTCGGAAAATCGTAGATCTTACCGGATTCCGACCAGTCCGGGCTCGCGAGCCGCACGACATGTGGCGCCAGATCTTCCGGCGTCTTCAGGGTCTCGGGATCTTCTCCGGGCATCGCGGCGCGGCGCATGCTGGTGCGCAGGGGGCCGGGATTGAGGAGCATCGCCCGCACGTTGGTGGTGGCGGTCTCGGCCGCGTAGGTCCGCACCAGCGCGTCGAGGGCGGCCTTCGAGACCGAGTAGGGTCCCCAATACGCCTTGCA
This sequence comes from Beijerinckiaceae bacterium, assembly GCA_022702195.1. Taxonomy (GTDB): domain Bacteria; phylum Pseudomonadota; class Alphaproteobacteria; order Rhizobiales; family Beijerinckiaceae; genus Methylobacterium. The sequence continues at coordinate 6,242 of JAKONB010000464.1, forward strand.
TTTCTGTGCCGCGCCGGAGGTGACGAAGATCGCCCGGCCGGCATCCGACATCCGCAGAAGCGGGTCGAGGGAGCGCAGCAGGCGCCAGTTCGCCGTGACGTTGATATCCATCACCTGCGACCAGACCTTCGGGGTGACGTGCCCGAGGGGCATCAGGTTGCCGAGGATGCCGGCATTCCCCACCACCACGTCCACCCGCTTCCAGCGCTCGTAGAGGCCGGCGCCGAGCCGATCGAGGGCGTCGTAATCGGTGAGGTCGAGGGGCACGAGGGTGGCGCTCGAGCCGGCGGCCCGGATCGCGTCGTCCAGCTCCTCCAGCGCCCCCTGGGTGCGGGCGACGGCGACGACGTGGGCGCCGGCCCGCGCCAGGGCGAGGGCGGCGGCCCTCCCGATCCCGCGCGAGGCCCCGGTGACGACGGCGATGCGGCCGTCGAGCGGCTTGTCCGTGGTCGCCATGGTAGACTCGCTCAATCCGCCTCGGCCAGCAGGGCCAGACGGCGCGGCCCCGCGATGGCGAGGTCGGTCAGGCCGGTGGGGTAATCGCCGGTGAAGCAATGGTCGGTGTATTGTGGGCAGGCATCGTTGCGCACCTCCTCGCCCATCGCCTTGTAGAGGCCGCCGATGGAGAGGAAGGCCAGCGAATCGGCGCCGATATAGCGGCGCATCCCCTCGAGATCGTGGGTGGCGGCGAGCAGCTTCTCGCGCTCTGGCGTGTCGATCCCGTAGAAATCCGGGTAGGTGATGGGCGGCGAAGCGATGCGGAAATGCACCTCCTTGGCGCCGGCTTCGCGCATCATCCGGACGATCTTCACCGAGGTGGTCCCGCGCACCAGGCTGTCGTCCACCAGAACGATGCGCTTGCCCTCCACCACCGCGCGGTTGGCCGAGTGCTTCATCCGCACGCCGAGTTCGCGCACGGACTGAGTCGGCTGGATGAAGGTGCGGCCGACATAGTGGTTGCGGATGATGCCCATCTCGAAGGGCAGGCCGGTCTCCTGGGCGAAACCCAGGGCCGCCGGGACCCCGGAATCCGGCACCGGGATCACCACGTCGGCGGCGGTCGCCGATTCACGGGCGAGTTCGTGGCCGATATTCTTGCGGACGGAATAGACGCTCTTGCCGTTCACCACCGAATCGGGGCGGGCGAAGTAGATGTACTCGAAGATACAGGGCCGCATCGGCTGCCTGTCGGCGAAGCGCAGCGACTCGATGCCGTCCTCGGAGATCACCACGATCTCGCCGTTCTCCACGTCGCGGATAAACTTCGCGCCGATGATGTCGAGGGCGCAGGTCGGAGGCGAGAATGTAGCGACCGTCGAGTTCGCCGAGCACCAGCGGGCGGATGCCGAGCGGGTCGCGGGCGCCGATGAGCTTCTTGTTCGTGAGCGCCACGATGGCGTAGGCGCCTTCGATCTGCTTCAGGGCCTCGGTGAAGCGCTCGACGATGCGCGGGGCCCGCGA
>JAKONB010000477.1 GCA_022702195.1 Beijerinckiaceae bacterium
CGTCTCTGCCTCTCGGTGGCGCGCGCCTGCGGCGATGACGATCCGAAGGCCTCCGACGCGGCGGCGGCGGCGATCGAACTCCTGCATTGCGCCTCGCTGGTGCATGACGATCTGCCGTGTTTCGACGATGCCCCCCTGCGCCGGGGCCAGCCCTCGGTTCACGCGGCCTTCGGCGAACCCCTGGCGGTCCTCACCGGCGATGCCCTGATCGTCGCCGCCTTCGAGACCCTGGCGCGGGGCGCGGCACGCAGCCCCCATCGCCTCGCCTCTCTGGTCGGCTTGATCGCCCGGTCGGTGGGCTCGCCCGCCGGGATCGTCGCCGGACAGGCCTGGGAATCGGAGCCCACCGTCGCGCTCACCGAGTACCAGCAGGCCAAGACCGGGGCGTTGTTCGCCGCCGCCACGGTGACGGGTGCCGCCGCCGCCGGCGCCCCCTCGCTGCCCTGGCGCCTGCTCGGCGAATGCCTCGGCGAGGCCTATCAGGTGGCCGATGATCTGCGGGACGTGGCCTGCCGACAGGAGGAGGTCGGCAAGCCCGTCGGCCGGGATTCCACCCTCGGCCGCCCGAATGCCGCCGCCCTGCTGGGAATGGGCGGCGCCCTCGCCCGGTTGAAGCGCCTCGTGCGGGAGGCGATCGAGGTCATCCCGGAATGCCCGGGGGCCGAAACCTTGCGGGCCGAGATCGAGGCGCAGACGCGCCTGTTCCTGCCGGCGAGCCTCGCCCGGGAACTGGCCTGACATGGCGCGGGGCGCCGCCATCGGATCCCCGCAGCCTGCTCGTGACGACAATTGGCGCGCCCGCTGGCGCGCGTTCCGAACGCGCATGGTCGCCGACCCGCGTTTCCAGCGCTGGGCCGCCGGCTTTCCGCTGACGCGGCGGATCGCGCGGTCCAACACCCGCGCGCTGTTCGACCTCTGCGCCGGCTTCACCTATTCGCAGACCCTGTTCGCCTGCCTGCGCCTGGACCTTTTCGGTTTCCTCTCGGAGGGGCCCGTCGATACCGCGACGCTCGCCGGGCAGATGGATCTGGCACCGGACGCGGCTTCGCGCCTCCTCCGGGCCGCCGCTTCCCTCCGTCTCATCCAGGCGCTCCCGGACGGGCGCTTCGCGCTGGCGGATCTCGGTGCGGCCCTGATCGGCAACCCGGCCATCGGCCGGATGATCGAGCACCACGCCCTGCTGTACGACGACCTGCGTGATCCGGTGGCGCTGCTCCGCGGGGAGGCGGGTCCGACCCGGCTCGCCGGATACTGGCCCTATGCGACGGGCGATGCCGCCAGCCTGACCTCGGAGGCGGTGGCGCCCTATGGCGGGTTGATGGCCGCCTCGCAGGCCCTCATCGCGGAGGACATCCTCGCGGCCTATCCGCTGAGTCGCCACCGCAGCCTCATGGATGTCGGGGGCGGGGAGGGTGCGTTCCTGGCCGCCGCCGGTCGCGCCACGCCCATGCTGCAGCTGACGCTGTTCGATCTGCCCGCGGTGGCCGAGCGGGGCCAGGCGCACCTCGCCCGGGACGGGTTCGGTGGCCGGTCGCGCGCGATCGGCGGCAGTTTTCGCGATGGCCGGCTTCCCGGGGGCGCCGATGCGATCAGCCTGGTGCGCGTGGTGCACGATCACGACGACGACACCGTTCGCATCCTGCTGCGGGCCGCCCGGGAGGCTCTGCCGCCCGGCGGCACCCTGATCATCGCCGAGCCGATGAGTGGAACCTGCGGCGCCGAACCGGTCACCGACGCCTATTTCGGATTCTACCTGCTCGCCATGGGCTCCGGCCGCTGCCGCACGGTGGCGGAACTGACGGGCCTGCTCCGCGAAGCAGGGTTCCAACACGTCCGGGAAGCCGCGACCCGCCGCCCGCTCCTGGCTCGCGTGCTGGTGTCCACTCGATAAGACACCCATCAACGTAAGTTATGCTTGACGTATAAAAGTGTCTATCTAGGATGACACATCGGATCCGGGACGAAACGGATCGAATCGCCGGGGAAGGGAGGACAGGCTCGATGAACGCCCAAGCCGTCATCCTGAGACAGCCCGAACAGATCAGCCTCGAGAGCATCCCCCTCGACGCCCCGACATCCGCCGATGCCGTGGTCGCCATACGCTGGAGCGGCATCAGCACGGGCACGGAGCGCCTGCTCTGGTCGGGGCGGATGCCGGATTTTCCGGGCATGGGATACCCGCTGGTGCCGGGCTACGAATCCGTCGGCGAAGTCGTCGAGGCCGGCGCGGATTCGGGGCTCAGCACGGGGCAAACCGTATTCGTGCCGGGTGCCCGCTGCTTCGGTCCGGTGCGCGGACTCTTCGGGGGCGCCGCCTCGCATCTCGTCAGCGCCGGCCCCCGCCTCGTTCCCATCACTCCGGACCTCGCGGAACGCGGAACGCTGATCGCGCTCGCCGCCACCGCCCACCACGCCCTGTCGGGGATCGACCTCGCCGAGCCGCTCCTCATCGTCGGCCACGGCGTTCTGGGCCGCCTCGTCGCCCGCATCGCCGGCGCCCTCGGCGGCGTCCCCCAGGTCTGGGAGATCAACCCGGTGCGCCGGTCCGGTTCCAAGGACTATGCCGTGGGTTCCCCCGAAGAGGATGCCCGGCGCGACTACGCCACGATCCTCGACGTGAGCGGCGACGCGGCGATCCTCGATACCGGCATCGCCCACCTCGCCCCCGGCGGTGAGATCGTACTGGCGGGCTTCTACGAGGCCCGGCTCGGCTTCGACTTCGCCCCCGCCTTCCTGCGCGAGGCCCGCATCCGGGTCGCCGCCCAATGGCGGCCCGAGGATCTGACCGCGACCCTCGCGCTGATCGGTCAGGAGCGCCTGACCCTCGACGGCCTCATCACCCATCGGCGCCCGGCCGCGGACGCCCCCGACGCCTATCGCACGGCCTTCGGCGAGCCCGAATGCCTCAAGATGATCCTGGATTGGAGAGCGGCATGAACATGCAGCTGAACTGCGCCGCCTTGAAGGCCACCGACGCTTTGCGCGCCGAAGCGGCCATCGCACCGGACCCCGTGCCGGTGGCGGCCACCAAGGCGACGCAGATCATCGCGATCTACGGCAAGGGCGGCATCGGCAAGTCGTTCAC
>JAKONB010000480.1 GCA_022702195.1 Beijerinckiaceae bacterium
CTCTCCCCGTACTTCGTGACCAACACCGAGAAGCTCATCGCCGAACTCGAAGACCCCTACATCCTCATCCACGAGAAGAAGCTCTCCTCGCTCCAGCCGCTGTTGCCGGTGCTGGAGGCCGTCGTCCAGTCGACCCGGCCCCTGCTGATCATCGCCGAGGATGTCGAGGGCGAGGCGCTCGCCACGCTCGTCGTCAACAAGCTGCGCGGCGGTCTCAAGATCGCGGCCGTGAAGGCGCCGGGCTTCGGGGACCGCCGCAAGGCGATCCTGGAGGACATCGCGATCCTCACCAACGGCCAAGTGATCTCCGAGGATCTCGGCATCAAGCTCGAGAACGTGAACCTCGCCCTGCTCGGCCAGGCCAAGCGCATCCGCATCGAGAAGGAGAGCACGACGATCGTCGACGGCTCCGGCGAGAAGGCGCAGATCGAGGCCCGCGTCGCGCAGATCAAGGCGCAGATCGAGGACACGACCTCGGACTACGACCGCGAGAAGCTCCAGGAACGCCTGGCCAAGCTCGCCGGCGGTGTCGCGGTCATCCGCGTCGGCGGCGCGACCGAGGTCGAGGTCAAGGAGAAGAAGGACCGCGTGGACGACGCGCTCAACGCCACCCGCGCTGCGGTGGAAGAGGGCATCGTTCCCGGCGGCGGCGTCGCGCTCTGCGGGCTCAGAAAGCGGCCTCCGCGCTCCGGAGCGACAATGCCGACGTGAGCGCCGGCATCAAGATCGTGCTCAAGGCGCTCGAGGCTCCGATCCGCCAGATCGCCGCCAATGCCGGCGTCGAGGGCTCGATCGTGGTCGCCAGAATCCTCGAGAACGCCTCCGACACGTTCGGCTTCGACGCGCAGACCGAGACCTACGGCGACCTCATCGAGGCCGGCATCGTCGATCCGGTCAAGGTCGTGCGCACGGCGCTCCAGGACGCGGCGTCCGTGGCGGGCCTCCTGGTGACGACCGAGGCGCTCGTGGCCGAGCGGCCCAAGGAGAAGGCGGCCCTGCCCGCCCCGGGTGGCCCCGACTTCTGAGCGACATCGCCGAGGGGCCGGCCGTTCCGGCCCCTCGGGACCGTCCGCGCCTTGACTGCCACAGGCTTCGATGAGGTGGGTGCATGACCGTTTCGCAGGAGTTTCGCCGTCGACTCGAAGGGTACAGCCTCACCACCGCCGAAGTGCTGTACCATCTCCCCGATCATCCGCATCTGCTACAGGTCTTCGTCTGGCAGCAGCACGACATCTTCCCGCTCTTTCCCGAATTGAAGCGCTTCCTGGCCTTCTGGCAGGAAACGCTGGATGGACCGCTGCATTCGGTCCGGGTGATGCACAGCCGCCTGATCAGACCGGCCGAGCTGAAGGCGATCTCGGGCGAGTTCCACCTCCAGTGAGCGTCGCGTGCCGCGCGAAACTCCCGATCCCCGCCGTTTCTCGCTGGAAGCGGGAGGACACGGCGGGATTCGTGTGGGACACGCGGCATCTGCACCGAGCGTTCGGCTGGGGACCGTCATCCGGAATCCGGTCTCTCCGCGGGGATCTGCAGGAATTCGGATCCATCGCCCCTATGCGATTCCCGGTAAGCCTCCGAGCGCCGGCCCTGATCGCCAGAACAGACGCCAACCGAAACGGCAGATCCCGCTGCCTGGGCGAACGATTGTGAACCGCCGATCAAGATCGACGGAGACGCGTCCATCGCCCGGTCCGCGCGGTGCTTGAGCGACGCCGAACGCCGACGGCCTGCGGGGCGCGAGGCCGGCCCCGGATCCGTACGCATCCGGGCGCCGGTCCGGTCACGTCCAGTAGAGCAGGCGGGCCATGGGCAGGTGGCGCGCCAGCATCCCGGTGAGCGATCCGCGCAGGTGCCGCATGGTCTCGGCCGGGTAGACGTATTTCGTCGAACCGAACTTCGTGAGCTTGCGGGTGCGCGCCGCCGCGTCGAGGTCGAGGTCGCTGCCGGGATACCAATCCTCCAGCACGGTCTTGGAGGCTGGGGTGAACCGGTGGGTGATCAGCTCGGCGGTGAGATCGAGATCGGGGATCCCGGCCAAGGCCGCGGCGGTCCGGGCGAACAGATCGTCGTAGCCGGCCACCCAATCGGGATGGGGCTGGATCGGCGCCACGGTGAGCCCGATCCGGTAGCCGTCGCGGGCCAGGCGGGCGAGGGCGTCGAGCCGGCCCTGGAGCGGGCTCGTGCCGCCCTCGTAGCGGATCAGGGCCGGCGCGTTCACCGACATGCGCACCCGGACCCGGCGGCCATGCGGCAGGCCGATCAGCGGCGCGACATGGCCGAACTTGCTGGTGAACCGCAATTGCACCGGCGCCTCCCAGCGCCCGAAGAAGCGCACCGCCTCCGCGAGGCTGCCGGTGACGTGCTCGATCCCGAGGGGGTCGGCGTAGCACGAGCCCTCGAAGGTGGTGCCCTCGTGCGCGCGCTCGGGCGAGGCCGAGGTGACGCGACCGCTGCCCAGATGCGCGGGCAGGACGGACAGGATCTCGTCGAGATTCGCGTAGACCCGGGTGATCGGCGGGCCGCCGAGCGAGCCGGCGAGGTAGCAATATTGGCAATGGGCGTGACAGCCCTCGGCGAGGTCGAACCGCCAATCGGCCGAGGGCGGGATCGGCTGCAGCCGGCGCTTGCCCGGCGGGGCGACGGTGACCGCCAGGGTCGCCTTGGCCGCGCGGTAGGCGGCCCGCGCGTCGTCGGGCTTGGGCAGGACCAGGCGATCGCCGGTCAGTTCCGTCACCTCGGCGCCGAGGGCGGCGGCCCGCTCGGCGATCGCCCGCCCATGCGCGAAACCGCGCGCCGCGCGGGTGATGAACACGCGGCGGGGCGTCCACAGGCGGGACTCGGACGGGGCGACGGGCGCGAGATCGGCGGAGGATGTCATGGTCGCGGCGCCTCTGGGACGAAGTCACGGGCCGGCGGCCTGTTGCGGGTGCGGCGACGGTGATCCGAATCTAGGCCGCCGCCACGGCCCGGCGATGGCCCGCGTCGTCGCGGCCGGCGGTGGACGCCGGCGACGGGCGGTTGACGCCGGCGACGGTGGGTCGCGATAAGGACGGGCGGTCGGATCGACGCGGTGCCAGCGGAGCGGGCCATGCCGGACGGGCCGATTCCGTCGATCCTGAACCGCCTCGACCTCAAGACCCTCCGGCTGTTCGCGGCGATCTGCGAGGAGGGAACCCTCAACGGCGCCGCGCGCCGCGCCGCCATCGCGCCCTCCGCCGTGAGCAAGCGTCTGGCCGGGCTGGAGCGCGCCCTGGGCTGCCCGCTGCTCACCCGCGATCCCAGGGGGATGCGCCCGACGCCCGCTGGCGAGACGCTGCTGCACCACACCCGCCGGATGCTGGCCAGCGCCGAGCAGATCACCCTCGAGCTCGCCGAGCACGCACGGGGCGTGCGCGGCTTCGTGCGCGTGCTCGCCAACCTGTCGGCGATCGTCCAGTTCCTGCCCGAGGATCTGCAGGGGTTCCTGGCACTCCAGACCAACATCCGGGTCGACCTGGAGGAGCGGCCGAGCGGCGGGGTCGTGGCCGGGGTGGAGGAGGGGGCGGCCGATCTCGGCATCTGTGCCGGCAGCACCGAGACCCGCTCGCTCGTCGCCCATCCGTATCGCGAGGACCGCCTCGTCCTGGTGGTGCCCGCCGGGCATCCGCTGGCCGGCCGGGACACGATCGCCCTGTCCGAGACCCTCGATCACGACCATGTCGGCCTGCACCGGGAGAGTTCGATCCACGCCGCCCTGCGCGACGAGGCCCGGCGCCTCGGACGCCCGCTGCGCCTGCGCATCCACGTACCGAGCTTCGATGCGATCTGCCGGATGGCGCAGGCCGGGATGGGGATCGGCGTGGTGCCCGAGCGGGTCCACGCGCTGCTGGGTCCGCAGATGCGGCTCTCGGCCGTGCCCCTCTCCGACCCCTGGGCGCGCCGCCGGCTGAACCTGGTGGTCCGGCCGGGTCCGCCGCCCCCGGCCACGTCCCTGCTCATCGGGCACCTGCGCCCGCCGGACTGAGGCCTGCGTTCTCCGAAGGAGAACGCAGGCTGGCGCATCGCGTTTGGACGCGAAGCCTCCGGCCGCCTAATCAGGCCGGCAAAATCATGGAGGAATCGCCGATGTCACGCTCAGCCACCGCTGCGGCGACCGGCCCGCTCGCCGGAATCCGGGTCCTCGAACTCGGCCAGCTCATCGCCGCGCCCTTCGCCACCAAGATCCTGGCCGAGTTCGGCGCCGAGGTGATTAAGGTGGAGGCGCCGAAGGAGGGCGACCCCCTGCGCAGGTGGCGCAAGATGCACGAGGGCACCTCGCTCTGGTGGTCCCTGCAATCGCGCAACAAGAAATCCATCGCCGTCAACCTGAAGTCGCCCGACGGCCTCGCCATCGTCCGGGACCTCGCCCGGAGCGCCGACGTGGTGGTGGAGAACTTTCGGCCCGGCGGCCTCGAGAAGCTCGGGCTCGGCTGGGACGTGCTCTCGGCGCTCAACCCGAAGCTCGTGATGGTCCGCATCTCCGGCTACGGTCAGACCGGCCCCTACCGCGACCGGCCAGGCTTCGGCGCCATCGGCGAGTCGATGGGCGGCATCCGCTTCACCACCGGCAGCCCGGACAGCCCGCCCGCCCGAGTCGGCGTCAGCATCGGCGACACCCTGGCCTCCCTCCACGGGGTGATCGGCGCCCTGATGGCGCTCCTGCATGTCCGGACCGGCGGCGGGGCGGGGCAGGTGGTGGACGTCTCCCTGGTGGAGAGCGTGTTCAACGTCATGGAGAGCCTGGTGCCGGAATACGACCTGCTGGGCGAGGTCCGCACCCGGACCGGCGGGGCGCTTCCGGGCATCACCCCCTCCAACACCTACCCGTCGCAGGATGGCGGGTTCGTGGTCATCGCCGGCAATTCGGACCCGATCTTCCGCCGGCTGATGCAGGTGATCGGCCGGCCGGACCTCGCCGAGGATCCGGCCCTGCGCGGCAATGACGGCCGCTCCGCCGTCTCCGCCATGCTCGACGGGGTGATCGCCGACTGGACCCGGGGGCGCAGCGTCGAGGCGGCCCTGGAGGCCCTGGCGGCGGCGGACGTGCCGGCCGGCCGGATCTACTCGGTGGCCGACATCGTCACCGACCCGCATTACCTCGCCCGCGACATGATCCTCCAGGCGGAGCTCCCCGACGGCACGCCGGTGAAGATGCCCGGCATCGTGCCCAAGCTCTCCGGCACGCCCGGGGCGGTGCGCTGGCAGGGGCCGGCGCTGGGCGCCCATACCGACACCGTCCTGGCCGATCTCGGCCGGGATGCGGAGACCATCGAACGCCTGCGCCGCGAGGGAGCCATCGGATGACCGAGACCATGCAGATCCAGGAAGTCGCCACCCGCGACGGGTTTCAGATCGAGCCCGTCCACGTGGAGACCGCCGACAAGATCGCCCTGATCGACGCCCTCTCGGCCGCCGGCTTCCCGCGCATCGAGGTCTCGTCCTTCGTCTCGCCCAAGGCGGTTCCGGCCCTGCGGGACGCCGCCGCGGTGTTCGCCGGGATCGCGCGCCGGCCCGGCACGGTCTACGTGGCCCTGGTGCCGAACCCCAAGGGCGCCGAGCGGGCGCTGGCGGCCGGGGTCGACGAGGTCAACCTCGTCGCCTCGGTGAGCGAAACCCACAACTGCGCCAATATGGGCATGAGCCCGGCGGCCTCGCTCGCGGGGTTCGGCCGGATCATGGAGACCCTGCGGGGCTCGGGCATCTCCACCAACGCCACCGTGGCCACCGCCTTCGGCTGCCCGTTCGAGGGCGAACAGCCGGCCGACGCGGTGATGGCGCAGGTGGAGCGGTACCGCGCCCTCGGCATCCGGGGGGTGACGCTGGCCGACACCACCGGCATGGCCAACCCGCGTCAGGTGGAGCGCCTCGTCGCCCGCGCGCTCCGGGTTGTGCCGGCCGAGGACCTGACCCTCCATTTCCACAACACCCGCGGGCTGGGGCTCGCCAACGTGCTGGCCGCCTATCAGGCGGGCGCGCGCCGGTTCGACGCGGCGCTGGGCGGTCTCGGCGGCTGCCCCTTCGCCCCCGGCGCCACGGGCAACATCTGCACCGAGGATCTGGCGAGCATGGCCCACGAGATGGGGATCGCCACCGGCCTCGACCTCGACGCCCTGATCCGCCTGTCCCGCGACCTGCCGCGCCTCGTCGGCCATGACGGGCCGGGACAGGTCGCCAAGGCCGGCCGCCCCCGCGACCTGCATCCGGTGCCGCGGGCCGCCTGACACCGAACGCCCCGGCCCGGGACGGGTCCCGCGCCGTCCCGCCCAAGGCGACAAGCCCTCACAGAAGGGCGCCGCCACCCCTGCGACCGTCCCCGACAGCCTTCCCCGCGCCGCGCGGGGAAGGGGGCGTTCGGAAGGCCCCATCCGAAGGCCCATCCCAGGAGGAAACCATGACCGCCGCCACCACCGGCCCGCTCGCGGGTGCCGACGACGTCACCGAGGCCAGCGTGGTCCGCAAGGCCGCGTGGCGGCTGATGCCGCTGATCATGGTCTGCTACATGTTCGCGTTCTTCGACCGGATCAACATCAGCTTCGCCAAGTTCCAGCTCCAGAGCGACCTC
>JAKONB010000481.1 GCA_022702195.1 Beijerinckiaceae bacterium
AGGGACTCCCCAGGGGGAGCGCAAGCCGGACCCGGCCGGCCCGATCACGTCCGCATCCCCCCCTCCGGACGCGCTCGCATCGGCGGAGCCGGCACTCGCGGAGCCGCACCCACCCGGATCGGTGCACGACGCCCTCCTGGAGAGCGTGTCGCCCGAGGCTCTTCAGTCTCACGACGAGGACGCGAGCGACGCCGTGCGCGGGACGAAGGAGGAGCAGGAATTGGAGCCCGTCACCGAACCGGAACCCGCCCTTCAGGCCGCGCAGGACGATGCTCCCCCGGACGGGTCCGCCGCGGAGCCGCGCCCGACCGAATCGGCGCCGGACCCCATCCCGGAGAACGTGTCGACCGAGGCCCATCAGGACCACGGCGACACGACGCACGATGCCGCTCTGGAGGCGATCGCCGAGCCCGAACCGGAGCCCGTCACGGAGCCGGAACCTGCGCTTCAGGCCGCGCAGAACGACGCCCCCGGGAAGGCATCTCTGGAAGAGCCGCATCACCCCGAATCGGCGCCGGACGTCCTCAGCGGGGCGATTTCGGCCACGGTCACCGATGACGGTTCGCGCGGCCCCCTCGTCGAGGCCGTCACGGACATCACGCCGGAGCCGGTGCCCGTCACGGATCCGGAACCCGTCCTCCGGGCCGCGCAGGACATCGCCGCCGCCGTGGCCCCGGCTCCGGTTCCCATCGGGGGGCCGGCCCTCACGGCTGCGGCTCCGACCTTCCCCGGGACCTCGGCGCTGGATGCCTTGAGCGAACTGACCGAGTCCAACGCGACGTTGGTCGCCTTCCTGCGCAACGAGGGCAGCGCGACCCTGGCGCATTGGCGGTCCCTGGCCAAGGCGCGCTCGGCGGCGGATGTCGTGCGGCTGCAGATGGATGAGATGCAGCGGGCGGCGGATGCGTCGCTCACCTGCGTCAGCACCCTGGCCAGACGCGCGGGCCGTTTCGCGAGCCTTCTCGGTCGGCCTTAGCGGATTTCCGGCCCGACGACGCATCGCCCCTCGCAGTGGGCGATGCGGGCGTCTAGATATCCCGCCATGCTGGCGGCCCCCCGGCGCCCGGAGGCTTCGAACGGAGCCTCGGAGCGGCGTGAATGGCCGCCTTCCGAAACCGGGAGTTCCTGATGCCGCGCTCGCCTCGCCTGATCGTCTCGCTCATGATCGCCTCGGTCGCGGCGGCGTCCCTCGCCATCGGCCCCGCCGCCGCGCAGATGGCCAAGACGCCGGAGACGAAGGCACTCGAGACGGCTCCCTCCGAGAAAGCCGTTCCGGGCTCCAAGGCGCAGGTGCAGCTCTCCTTCGCGCCGGTTGTGAAGCGGGCGGCGCCCTCGGTGGTGAACGTCTACGCCTCCCACGTGAATCCGCGCGGCACCACCCGCAGCGCCATGGACGAGTTCATGCGCCGCTTCTTCGGCGAGGATGGCTCGGGGCGCGGCGGTCCGCCCGGCGAGCGGGCGCAGCGCTCCCTCGGCTCCGGGGTCATCGTCGACGAATCCGGCCTCGTCATCACCAACAACCACGTCATCGCCAACATGAACGAGGTCCGGGTCGCCCTGGCGGACCGGCGCGAATTCGAGGCCACCATCGTGCTGCGCGACCCGCGCACCGATCTGGCCGTGGTCAAGATCAAGAGCCCCACCGGCGGCCTCGTGCCGATGCCGTTCGGCGATTCCGAGGCCCTCGAGGTCGGCGATTTCGTGATGGCGATCGGCAACCCGTTCGGCGTCGGGCAGACGGTGACCCAGGGCATCGTCTCGGCGCTCGCCCGCACCCAGGTCGGCTCGTCCGACTATCAGTTCTTCATCCAGACCGATGCGGCGATCAATCCGGGCAATTCCGGCGGCGCCCTGGTGGATCTGCACGGACAGCTCGTGGGGATCAACACCGCGATCTACTCGCAGAGCGGCGGCAGCCACGGCATCGGCTTCGCGATTCCCGCCAGCATGGTCCGCGCCGTGGTCGAGACCGCCAAGGGCGGCGCCAGCTCGGTGCGCCGGCCCTGGCTCGGGGCGCGGGTCCAGAGCGTCACCCCGGACATCGCCGAGAGCATGGGCCTCGACCATCCCACAGGCGTGCTGGTGGCGAGCCTCCAGGCCAAGAGCCCCGCCGAGGAAGCGGGCCTGAAGCGCGGCGACCTCATTCTCACCGTCGACGGCAAGGTGGTCGACGATCCGGAAGCCTTCGGTTACCGCTTCGCCCTGAAGGGGCTGTCCGGCGCCACCCAGTTCGGCATCCTGCGCGGCACCAACCGCTCCACATTGAGCGTCAAGCTCGGCCCCGCCCCCGAGACGCGCCCGCGCGACACGCTCAAGGTGCGCACCCGCTCGCCGTTCCTGGGCGCCACCCTGGTCAACACCTCCCCGGCGGTGGCCGAGGAGCTGCAGGGCGACTTTCCCGCCGACGGCGTCGCCGTCTCGGGCGTCGACGAAGGCTCCGTGGCGGCTCGGGCCGGACTCCAGAAGGGCGACGTGATCGTGGCCATCAACGGCATGCCGATCGCGACCACCAAGGACATCGAGCGGGTCACCCGCAACAGTCTCAACGTCTGGGAGGTCTCCATCAACCGGGGAGGGGCGGTGCTGACGTCGGTGTTCGGGGGCTGACGATCCCGCGATTCCCGGTTGCGGGGGGGCGCACTCTTGGTCTTGATGCGCCGATG
>JAKONB010000509.1 GCA_022702195.1 Beijerinckiaceae bacterium
GCATCGGATGGTCGCCCCATGGGCGAGCTCGCATCGGCCGTTCTGGTCGATCCCGCAACGCTGACGAAGATCGTCGATCGCATGGTGTCCGACGCGCTCGTGTATCGCGCTCCCTCGGCGCAGGATCGACGGCGCGTGCTGATCTTCACGGCGCCCAAGGGAAAAGCCCTCCACAAACGCCTGAGGGACATCACGCGGAATCAGCAGAGAGACTTGGTGGAGCGTCTGGACAAAGCGCAGGCGGCGACCCTGACGCAGATGTTGCGCAGCCTGATGCGCTCCTGACCGATCCGCCGGGACTCTTGCCCCTCGAGCGCCTGGCGCGGAGCCGGCGCGACGATGACCGCGATGGAGGGCAACGCTCCGTGGACCTGGGATGGGTGATCTTGCCACCCATCGATCCGGGCGGTCTGTCAGGGGCGTACCCTGCTCTCGTCGGACGGACTGAACCGGACGATGACGACGGACAGCATCCACGCGGCGGCGAAGAGCCCGATGATCGCGAAACCGAGCGTACCGAACCGGTCGTTGGCGGCCTCGACCCAAGTCCAGAAGTCGCCTTGGAGCGCCAGCTTTTCGTTGATCAGATGGAGGGCTTCCAGACCGCCGATCAGGAGCGCGACGATCGCGGACGTGAAGGTGATGATCAGGTTGTAGAAGAGCTTGCGGGCTGGTGTGACGTAGGCCCATCCATAGGCGCCGAGCATGAGAATGCCGTCGGTGGTGTCGATGAGCGTCATCGCGGCGGTGAACAGCGCTGGAAAGACGAGGATCAACCAGAGCCCGCTGCCACGCCCGGCCTCCGCCGCGGACATCCCGAGGAGACTGACTTCGGTGGCGGTATCGAAGCCCAGGGCGAACAGGAACCCGAGCGGATACATGTGCCAGGCGCGCGTGATCAGCCGGAAAAGCGGGCGCAGCATCCGCGCGAGGAGCCCACCCCCGGCCAGGTGACGGGTGAGCGCGTCGACGTCGCGGCGGCCATCGCGTCGCGCGCGCCGGAAGCCGCGCCAGACGTCACCGAGAATCAGGAGGTTGAGGAAGCCGATCAGCAGGAGGAAACCGGCGGAAACCGTTGTTCCGATCAGCGCGCCGACCTCACGCACGCCCGAAAAGGCGGAGGACAGGCTCGTTGCCATGAGCGCGACGGCGGCGGCGGCCAGAACCACCGTGCTGGAATGCCCCAGCGCGAACCAGAGGCCCACCGTCATCGGCCGTTTCCCGTCCTGCATCAGTTTGCGGGTGACGTTGTCGATGGCAGCGATATGGTCCGGATCGACCGCGTGCCGGAGCCCGAACGCGTAGGCGAGGAACGCGGTCCCCAGGGCCGTCGGGTTGTCGGAAAACGCGGTGTAGGCCCACCCCCAGGCCGCGACGTTTGCGCCGATGAGGAGACCATAGAGACCGGCGATGCGCCGCCGAAGCGACGGCACCTGGGGATTGATCATGGCTCTTGTCCGAGGGAGCATCGGGAGGTGCAACGCTGCTGGGAGCGTTTTTCGCCGACGCGGTTGCCGGTTCGGCGTGAGGCAATACGGGGCTCGGCAAGGAGATCGAGTGTCTCCCGTGAACCCGGGATCACCGGGTCCGCATGCGTGCGGATCAGCGTGTGCCGGCACTGACGGCGATCGGAGCGCGAAGCGGGGCCTGGTAGTGCGTGCCGGATGGCGCGCAGACCGCATTCGCGAGCAGGATCGGGTGTCCATGCGGGGTATTGCGGTAGGCGCGCCGCCATTCTTCGGCTCGGGCGGCGAGCTGGTCCCGCGGCGCGAAACCGAGTTGCGAGATCAGAACCTCGAGCGCTCTCACCCATTGCCGATAATAGGCATCGTTGATGCTCTCGCCGGGCAAAGCCGGCGCGGCTTCGATTTCGGCACTGAAGATGCGAACCCAGTCCTCCCAGGCGAAGCGGCCATCCTTGTAGAGTTGAACCGTCAGGGAGAACGCGTGGGCCTGCCAGGGATGGTCGAAGGTTCTCCCGTCCGCAGTCTCAGTCAGGTCGAGCATCATCGTACGATCCGCCGTCTTCATGGATGGATGAGGTCCGTTTCCCCGGGGCGCGGTGGTGCGCCCGGGCATGGGAGGATGCCGTCTCGACGAGGGCCGGCACCCGCCCCGGTTCGGTGGCGCGCCCCTGGGCGTGCCCGATCAGGATGTCTCGGATCACGCCCGTACCGCGTCGGTCTATCGCTCTGCTGAGGATCGCATGGTCTCACGCCGAACCGGCGATCCTCCCGGTGGCCTGCGCGCCAGGGTGTTGCTTGAGCATTGTCCCGAAAGCCGGAGACCGCCCTTCGGGACGAGGCCCTAGCTCGGCTGGAGATAATCGTCCCACAGATCGATGTTGACGGTGTCTCGCGGAGACGCATCGCCGCCCCAGAGTTCCGCGGCCGTGAAACGGACGCAATAGACATGCTGCGGATGCTCGCCCAGCCCGTGCGCCGCGGTATCGGGCGTCACGAAGACCCCGTGATCCATCACGATGGTTCCGACCTTTCCGCGGACGTATCGGGGCAGCCGGGTGTGGTTCGCCGGGTTGACGTTCCGGGCGAGGACGGTGTCACCCGGCAGGAAGCGCGCGGGGATCTCCTCCGCCACGCGTGCGGAAGCGCCGGTCTGAACGAGAAGGGGAACGAGTTCCTTCGTGACGACGGGCATCAGTGGCCTCCCTTCAGCGTGGCCATGGTCCGATCGAGTTCCTCCCGGGTGACGACGCCCTTCTCCAGGAGAAGCGTTTCGATCGCGTGGAGCCAGTGTTCGTAATAGCTGCCGAGCAGGTAATGCGCCGGGTCCATCCGCTCGATGGCATGGCGAAACTCGTCGACATTGTAATGGCCGCCGCCAAATGCACCGATGAAGAGTGCGAAGATGCGGCGCTCCCAGTCGTGTTTGAAGACCGGCTCCACCGGCGGCGGGTTGATGGGGCCATGGCCATGCATTCCACCGAGATCATGAATGCCGTTCATCTCACGCTCCCGCCTGCTGATGCAGGTCTGCCGAGGATTTGGGGAAACCGACACCGATCATGGAATCGCGCGTGACGAGGTCGACGAGCCGATCCTCGTGCCAGCCATCGGTCCCCGCCGGCCGCTCGGGCAGAACGAGATAGCGAAGCTCGGCGCTGCTATCCCAAACCCGGACTTCCTTCTCGTCGGACAGGGAAATCCCGAATTCCTTCAGGACGCCCCTCGGATCGATGACGACGCGGGAGCGATACGGAGCGGACTTGAACCAGGCCGGCGGCAAGCCGAGCGTCGGCCAGGGGTAACAGGAACACAGCGTGCAGACGATCATGTTGTGAACGTCCGGCGTGTTCTCGACGACGACCATATCCTCGCCCTGCACCCCGGAGAAGCCGAGCTCCTTGATCGCCGCCGTAGCGTCCGAGAGGAGGCGCTGCTTGTAGTCCGGATCGGTCCAGGCCTTGGCGACGACTCTCGCCCCGTTGCGTGGGCCGATCTTGTTCTCGTAGATGTCGATCAACTCGTCCAAGGCGCCGGTATCGATCAACCCTTTCTCGGCCAGAACGGATTCGAGCGCCTTCACCCGGAGTTCGATGTCCGCTGGAGGGTCGGTGTGATCATGATCGTGAGACATGGTGACTTGTCCCTGTTTCAGTGTAGTTCGAAAATGGAACGGCGGATCGCGCGCAGATGCGGCGGTGCGTCCGGCTCACGGGCGAATCAAAGGATCTTGAGAAGGCGGATCGTGGCGCGAAGATCTTCTCGGAAGCCACCCGTGGCGGCGATGTCGTGCTGGATCTGCCCGAGGATCTGGAAGTCCGGTGTCACGAATTTGGACAGTTCGAAGCGGATCTGATCGGCTTGCGTCGCCGCGCCGGTCGGGGCGCCGTTCAGTCTCTGTTGGCCACCCCAGTATTTCGAATACCCGACCGCGACGCGCCATGTCTTGTCGGATGGCGGGATGTAGGAAAGCCAGGTCTGAAGCTGGTAGGTGTTGTCCTGTTCCAGGCGTCCGATGCCGCGGCCGAGAGCATCGTTGTTCGAGCCGTACCACATCACGTCGCCGGTGATCTGCAGCAGGGCATCGGGGCTGAGACCCTGGGCGAGGCCGGCCTGCAGGTCGAACTTCCAGCGGTTCTCACCCAAATTGAGGGGATCGCCGATCTTGTAGCTTCCCACCGGAACGAAGAGATACGGCGTAACGGCAAAGTAAGAGGCCGACTGGGCATTGTTGCCGAACCAGATCGGAGCCGCCAGGATGACGTCCGCCGCGCCGCCGGTCGATTTGAGCGATGCACCACCGAGCTTGCCGTTGAACAACGTCCCGAACGGCGTCAAGACCTGCGGGGCGACGGTGATTCCGCCTACGTCCATGTAATGGATCAGGCGTGGCATCGCGACGAACGATTCGAGATTGGTGTCCTGGGTGATCTCGGAGCCGCCGACCCCCTTGTAGCTGCCCCGCGTGGCGTAGGTCGTATAGAAGGCGGCGATGCTCGTTCCCGCAGGCGCGGGGACGTAGTCCGCGGAGTTGACGTCCACTGCCATCGCGGGCTCGGCGAGACCGAGAGCCACCGCGCAGGCCGCCAGGATCGACATCCACCCGCGTTTATGGCCGGGGACAAGGGACATGAGGACCTCCATGGGGGTGAGGGAGAAACAGGCGGAACGTGATTGATGGGTCGCAGGACGTGGCGTCGTGCAGGTCCAGCCCTGACGCGGCGGTGCCGAGGGGGCGCGGCCCGCACATCGTCCCCAAGGGCGGCCTTCGGAATTCGGAGACGGACGATGCGCTAGGCTCTGCGCCAGTCCACCGCCGCTTCGTAGGCCGCGGCGGCTTGATAGAGGGTGCTCTCGTCGAAAGACTTGCCGACCAGCATGGCTCCCACCGGCAGTCCATCCACCAGACCGCAGGGGACCGACATGGCCGGGTGCCCGGTGATGTTGAACGGGGCCGTATTGCCGATCATCTCGAAGGCGCGCGCCACGTACTCCGCCAGCGACGCGGTCGCATCGGGCAAGGGCTGCGCCACGATCGGCAGGGTCGGCATCAGCAACAGATCGACGCTGCCGAGCGCGGCATCGTAGCCGGCCTTCAGGCGCCGGGCGAGATTCTGAGCTTTCGCGTAATATCGGCCGCGGTAATGATCGATGCCGTACTGGCCCACGAACATACAGACCTTGAGCGTGGCCGACAGATCGTCGGCGCGCTGGCGCCAGGCGCTATGGGCGTCGATGAGGCCGACATCGTACTGCCCCTTCCAGCTGAAACCCATGCCGTTGCCGTGCATCATCTGCGCGACGAGGCCTTCACAGCCGATGGGCTGCCAGATGGCGCCGCCCAGGGCATGTTCCGGAACGGAGACCTCCGCGACGCGTGCGCCGAGGCTCTCGAGGCGGGCGGCGGCCTCGCGCACCGTCGCGGCGACCCGCGCGTCCATGTTGGCGAGGCCGAACCCCTCCGTGACCAGGCCGATCCGCAGCCCGGCGACACCCCGATCCAGCCGCGCGCTATAGTCTTGGCCCTGATGCAGCGATTGACGCGGATCGAGGCCGTCGGGACCGGCCAGAACTTCGAGAAGAACGGCGTTGTCGCGAACGTTGGCAGTGATCGGCCCGACATGGTCGAGCGTCGCCTCGATCGGCATCACGCCCGTGTAGGGGACGAGGCCGTGCGTCGGCTTCATGCCGTAGGTGCCGCAGAAGGCGGACGGGATACGGATCGAGCCGCCCTGGTCGCCGCCGATCGCCAGATCGACCTCTCCGAGCGCCACCAGCGCCGCGCTGCCCGACGACGATCCGCCTGCGGAGAAACCCGTCCGGTGCGGGTTGTGCACCGGCCCGGGATCCGAGGTGTGGCTGCCTCCGGAAAGGCAGAAATGCTCGCACGTCGCCTTGCCGAGGATGGTCGCTCCGGCATCGAGCATGCGCGTGACGATCGTCGCATCGAAGGCGGGGATATAGCCTTCCAGGGTCGAGGAGCCGTTCATCATCGGCACGCCGGCGAGCGAGACATTGTCCTTCAACGCGACGGTCCGGCCAGCCAGCTTTCCCGTCTGCGCACCCTCGACACGGGTCCGATAATACCAGGCGTTGCCGGCACTCTCCTCGGCGGAAGGGCGATGCCCCGGCGTCCGTGCATAGCGCGTTTCCGGGATGAGATCCGGAAGGCTGTCGATGATATCGTAGGCATCGAAGCTCGGCTGCATGAGCGCCAAGTAATCCGAGGCCTGTTCCCTGGTCAGGGTCATGCCCAAACCCGCCGCGATCTTTTCAATGGCTTCGAGGGAAGGGCGCGTTACGGTCATGTGAACCATCTTTGCCTGGAAAAAGCATGTCGCCGGATACGTCGTCGCGCGGTGCCGCCCCGCGTGGCCGCGCCTCGCCGCAAGGGACGCACCGTCGCCGTGAGGTGTCTCCGACCGCGAAAGCGGCTGGAACGATCCTCGCGTCCGAAACAATCTGCCGGGACAAATTAGAAAAATCAACTATCGAGACGGATATCTTTTCGCCGTGCTCATGGTTCATCCGGGGAGCGCGGAACTCCGGTTTCGGCGCGATCCATGTCCCGCGCCCGGTCGCGGAGCGGGCGCGGGACCCCCGGCCCGCATCTCGTGTCGCATCGTCTGCGTGTGAGACAAGAACCAACCCGCGCGTCCACGGGACGGGCCACACCCAGCGGCTCGTCCGGGCGAAGGTCCGCGCGAGGCTCCCTCGATACGCCGGCACGAGGCTCGGCACGGCACCCGAACGGGCGGCAGGGTATCGTGCGGCAGAGCCGCGTGGGGGCCGATCTCCGCGGCCCGCCACTTCGAGCCGAGGAAACCCGGAGAGGTCGGGATCCGTCGATCCCACCGCCGGCCGACCATGGCGATCCTGTGGCGGATCGCCCGTGAGGCGCATCGGCGGGCTTGGCAGGATCGCATCGCCGAACGGGCGGACGACGGAACGAACATGGCATGATCCGTGAAACTACAGTTTTTGGTTCTATTGACGCGCGAGATGCGCCCCATCTAAAACGCAGATGTCGTACGGTTGTTGCAAGACAATCGCCAGTCGATCCATCAGTAGATGGCGACAAGCCGAAATCGCCCCGCGGTACTGTGACTGCGCAGGCCTGTCCGAGAAGCGCCCCTCCGACCATGAACATCGCCGTTCGGTCTGTCCTCCCGGATCGGCCCCGCTCCCACGTCGCTCGTGCACCGCACCGTGATCGGCCGCCTCGGATCACCGAGCCGGTGAATGCCTTTCTGGCCGTCGATGCGGTGTCCCTCGGCTTTGGCGGGGCGGTGGCGCTCGATTCGGTCGACCTGTCCGTCGCCAAGGGCGAAATCCACGCCGTCATCGGGCCGAACGGGGCCGGGAAATCCTCGCTGCTCAACGCGATCAGCGGCCTCTACCGACCGGATTCCGGCACGATCCGGATCGCCGACGACGGCTTCTCCCGCGTGCCGACGAAACGGCTGGCCGAACTCGGCGTGGCCCGGACCTTCCAGAACCTCGCGCTGTTCAAGGGACTCTCCGTCCTCGACACGGTGATGGCGGGATTGGTCCACCGGCAATCCGCCGGGCTCGCCGCACAGATCTTCGGGCTTCCGGCGGCCCGCCGTGAGGCAAGGGAGCATCGGGAGCGAGCGGAGGCCGTGATCGCATCCCTCGATCTCGCGGACGTTCGCGACCGCCTCGCCGGCACGCTGCCCTACGGTGTGCAGAAGCGGGTCGAACTCGCCCGCGCCCTGGTGGCCCGCCCGCGGCTTCTCCTGCTCGACGAGCCCATGGCCGGGATGACGGCCACCGAGAAGCAGCGGATGAGCGGCTACATCCGCGCGGCGCGGGTCTCCAGCGGCACCACCATCGTGCTGATCGAGCACGATATCGGCGTGGTGATGAGCCTGTCGGACCGCGTCACCGTACTCGACCACGGGCGTCGGATCGCCTCCGGCACACCGGCCGAAGTCCAGGCCGATCCCGCCGTCCTCGCCGCCTACCTCGGCCTCGCCTTCGACGAGGAGGCCGCGTGAACCCGGATCTCGCCTTTCTCGTCGAGGTGCTGGTCGGCGGCCTGCTCTCGGGGGTGATGTACGCCCTCGTGGCGATCGGCTTCGTGCTGATCTACAAGACCTCCGGCGTGCTCAACTTCGCCCAGGGGGCGATGCTGCTGTTCGCCGCGCTCACCTTCGTCAGCCTGACCGAGCGGGGCGTCCCCTTCGCCGGGGCCTTCGCGGCGACCCTCGGGGTGATGGTTCTGCTCGGGCTCACCATCGAGCGCGCGGTGCTGCGGCCGCTGGTCAACCAGCCGCCCATCACCCTGTTCATGGCGACGCTCGGCGTCGCCTACGTGATCGAGGGCGCCGCCCAGCTCGCCTGGGGCACGCAGGTGCACGGGCTCGATCTCGGCATCGACGACACGCCCATGGATATCGCCGGAATCCTGGTGAGCCGCTTCGACCTGTTCGCGGCGGCGGTGGCGGGGCTGATGGTGGCCATCCTGTCCCTGTTCTTCCGCTACACCCGCACCGGCCTCGCCTTCCGCGCCGTCGCCGACGATCCGCTGGCGGCGCTGAACACCGGCCTGCGCCTGCCCCGGATCTGGGCCGCGGTCTGGATCGCCTCCGGCCTCGTGGCGCTGATCGCCGGGCTGCTCTGGGGGGCGCGGCTCGGGGTGCAGTTCTCGCTCTCCCTCGTGGTGCTGAAAGCGCTGCCGGTCCTCGTGCTCGGCGGGTTCGATTCGATCCTCGGTGCCATCGTGGCGGGGCTGATCGTCGGTGCGGTGGAGAAGCTGTCCGAGGTCTATCTCGGACCCGTGATCGGCGGCGGCATCGAAGGATGGATCGCCTATGTGGCGGCCCTCGGCTTCCTGCTGCTGAAGCCCTCCGGGCTGTTCGGCCTGCGCAGCGTCGAGCGGGTCTGAGCGCCATGGCCACGACCTCCTCCCCCGTCGCCCCTCCCCTGCGGCGCCCTTCCGCGAACCGCGTCGGCCTCGTCCTCCTTCTCGTCCTCGCCTACGGCCTCGTCCCGCTCGTCGGCACCAGCTACCTCTACGAGGCGATCCTGACGCCGTTCCTGGCGCTGTCGCTCGCCGCGCTCGGGCTCAACCTGCTCACCGGCTATGCCGGCCAGCTCTCCCTCGGATCGTCGGCCTTCATGGCGCTGGGCGCCTATGCGGCCTTCAACCTGTCCCTGAGGCTGCCCGTCCTGCCGCTGCCCGTGACGCTCGTGCTCGCCGGCCTCGTCTCGGCCCTGGCTGGCCTGATCGCGGGTCTGCCGGCGCTGCGGCTGCGCGGCTTCTACCTCGCCGTCTCGACGCTGGCCGTGCAGTTCTTCGTCGCCTGGGTGCTCAACCGGTTCGGCTGGCTGTCCAACGACAGTCCCTCTGGGGTCGTCAGCGCGCCGCCCCTGGTGATCGCCGGGCTGTCCTTCGAGGATGCCCGGGGCCGCTACCTGGTCTCCCTCACGGTGGTCTCCCTGCTGACGCTGTTCGCCTGGCGCCTCGTCGCCTCCCCGACCGGCCGCAGCTTCGTCGCCGTGCGCGACAACGAGACCGCCGCCCGCGTCATCGGCGTCGAGGTAGCGCGCACGAAGCTACTCGCCTTCGCGCTCTCCTCCTTCATCGTCGGGATCGCCGGCGTGCTCTGGGCCTTCGCCTACCTGCGCACCGTGGAGCCCGCGGGGTTCAACCTCGACCGTTCGTTCCAGATCCTGTTCATCGTCATCATCGGCGGTCTCGGCACCCTGCGCGGCGCCTTCCTGGGGGCCGGCCTCATCGTGGTGCTGCCGCTGCTCCTGTCGCGGCTCGGCGCGGCCCTCCTCGGCGACGGCTTCGATTCCGGCACGCTGGAGATGGGCCAGCGCATCGCGCTCGGGGGGCTGATCGTCGCCTTCCTCATCCGAGAGCCGGCGGGCCTCGTCGCGCTCCTCGACCGCGCCGTGCGCCGCGTCCGCCGCCCGGCCTGATCGTCTTCACAAGGCCCCGAACGCCCGGCCCCGAAATCCCGACCCCGAAGGACGCTCACATGCCATCATCGACAACCCGCCTGCGCGCCGCGCTCGCCGCCGGAGCCGCCCTGGTCGCCCTCGCCGGCGCGGCGCGGGCCGACGAGCAGCATTTTCCCCTCCAAAGCTACCGGGTCGGCCCCTATGCGGCTGGCGGCACCGGCTTCTTCGGCGGCTTCATCGACTACCTGACCCTCATCAACACCCGCGACGGCGGCGTGAACGGGGTCAAGCTCACCTGGAGCGAGGGCGAGACCCAGTACGAGGTGGAGCGTGGCGTCGAGGTCTACGAGCGGCTCAAATCCCGCCCCGGCATCGCCGCGTGGAACCCGCTCTCGGTGGGGATCGCCTACGCGATGATCGACCGGGTCACCAAGGACAAGGTGCCGCTGGTGACGATCAACCACGGCCGCACCGATTCCACCGACGGACGGGTGTTCCCTTACGTCTTCCCGCTGCTGCTCAACCCCTACAGCGAGACCTCCGGCATCGTCGCCTATCTCGGCGGCCGCGAGGGCGGACTCGACAAGCTCAAGGGCAAGACCATCGCGGTGCTCTATCACGGCTCGCCCTACGGCAAGGAGACGATTCCGATCTACGAGCTGCTCGCCAAGAAACACGGCTTCAAGGTCGAGCAGATCGAGGTGGCGCATCCCGGCAACGAACAGCAATCGCAATGGCTGGCGATCCGCCGCCTCAAGCCGGATTACGTGGTCCTGCGCGGCTGGGGGGTGATGAACCCCGTCGCCCTCAAGACCGCGCAGAAAACCGGGTTTCCGGCCAGCCGCATCGTCGGCAACGTCTGGTCGAATTCCGAGGAGGACGTGATCCCGGCGGGTGAGGCCGCCAAG
>JAKONB010000524.1 GCA_022702195.1 Beijerinckiaceae bacterium
ACCGTTCAAGCTCCTCGTCGCGGCTACCTCCGTCACCGACGGCACGAGCCGCATCTTCCGGGAGACCGAGTTGGTGCGCGAGATGGTCCTGGCTTCCGGCTGCCTGCCGATGAAGGCCCACGCCATCGAGATCGCCGGAACCCGGTACTGGGACGGGGGCTATTCCGCGAACCCGCCCCTGCTGCCGCTGGTCGAGGCCTCGGAGGCCGCCGAGATCCTGGTCGTGCAGATCGTGCCGACGCAGGGTCAGGACCGGCCCCGCAGCGCGCCGGACATCGTCCGACGCCTGGAACAGGTCACCTTCAACGGCGTGCTCCAGCGCGACCTGTCCACGCTGGCCACGATGATGGACCTGTCGGCGAAGGCCGCCGCTCCCGGCCTCGGCGAAAAATTGAGGCGGCTTCGGCTCCACCACGTCTCCGCGGAAGACCACGCCCCGTCGCTGAAGCGCGAGAGCACCACGGATCTTAGCTGGCGGTTCCTGCTGCGCCTGCGCGCGGCGGGCCGCGCCGCGGCCGAGGCTTGGCTCGCCGGCCCGGTTCTGGGCGGTGGCGTTCGAGAGGCGGCCGGCTGATCGTCCGGCCCCCGCGCGGATCGTCGAGGGGCCGATCCCGCGCGCTTCCCATCCCCCATCGCGGGGAACGCCGATGCCGGAGTTCCCCGCGCGATCCGTCCGACCCCATCGGCAGCACACGGGAGGTCCCATGACCAGGTTGATTTCGGCCGATTTCAAATCCCGCCGGGACGCGGAGATGGCCGTCGAGCACATCGTTCAGGATCACGGCCTGGACCGGAACGCGGTCGAGGTCGGCCCCGCCTCGAACGAGAACACGGCCGGGACCGAGGCGGCACGGGCGGATGTCGAGGACGGGCATCCGAAGGCCGGCACCGAGGGCGAACCGGCCTTGGCCGGCCGGATCAGGGTGTCGGTCTCCGTCGAGGAGGCCATCGCCGGCAAGGTGCTGTCCTCCTTCGAGACCTTCGGCGGCGACATCCGCCCCTGATGCGGGAGAACGCCATCGGGGCCGGGGGCACCGGTCGAGATCCGGCATCGGGCGGGCGGCCGGCCCTCGGTCCGTCGCCCGATCACGCCCGCTCCCCGGTGGCCTCCGCGCGGAGCCGACGGCGCCCCGGCTCCGTCACGACGAGGGCGCAGGACCGGGCATGCGCCGACCCGGACGGTCGGGTCGCGGACCCGGACGGCCGGGTCGCGGACCCGAACGAGAGCGAAGGTGGAGCATTCCCATGAGCGACACGATCCCGAGCGTCTCCGACGGTCCGCACCTGCGCACCATCGCCATGCCGCGCGACACGAATGCCGCCGGCGCCATCTTCGGCGGCTGGACGGTGTCGCAGATGGATCTGGCCGGCGGCACCTTCGCCGCCCAGCGCACCCGGGGCCGCGTGGCGACCGTCAGCATCGACGCGATGCGTTTCCTGCGGCCGATCGCCGTGGGCGACGAGGTGAGTTGCTACTGCGCCCTCCGGGAGGACGGCGAGACCTCCCTGGGCGTGACGATCGAGGTCTGGGTCCGGGATCGCACCGGTGGCGATCCGGAGAAGGTCACCGAAGGGGTCTTCACCTACGTCGCCCTGGATGACGACGGCAAACCGCGCAACCGCGCCGACAAGCCGGCGGAGGGAGCTTGAACACCTCCACCGTCGCACCGCCCGATGCGTCCGGAAGACGCCGCGAACCGGCCCGGAGGCCTGCCGGCACGATTCCAGCGTGGCGAGATTGCACGACCGGCACCATCTGTCGCAGCCCCGAACGGATGGCTGTCACGTTGGCCAGGACTCCGCACGGCAGGACCCCGGACGGCAGCCCCCCCCCCGGACGGCAGGATCTCGGAAGGACAGACGATGACCACAGACCCACGCACCACCGGCCCGCGCCCGCCTTTTCCCGGAGATCAGCAGCAGGAGCGGCCCGGCCTGACCTCCAGGATGGATCCGGCGCCGGACCATGGCGAGGAGAGCTATGTCGGCAAGGGGCTCCTGCGGGACAAGGTCGCGCTGATCACCGGCGGCGACAGCGGGATCGGCCGGGCGGTGGCAATCGCCTATGCGCGCGAGGGGGCCGACGTGGCGATCTCCTATCTGCCGGTGGAGCAATCCGACGCCGAGACGACGGCCCAGTGGATCGAGAAGGCCGGGCGTCGCGCCCTGCTGCTGCCGGGCGACCTGCGCGACGAGGCGCATTGCCGCGATCTCGTCGCCCGCACCGTCGCGGCCTTCGGCGGCCTCGACATCCTGGTGAACAACGCCGCCGCGCAGACGGTCAACGACGGCCTCGACGACGTGACGGCGCAGGATCTGGAAGGGTCGTTCCAGGCGAACGTCTTCGCGATGTACTACCTCTGCCAGGCGGCCTTGCCGCACATGAAGCCCGGCTCGGCCATCGTCAATTCGACCAGCCAGCAGGCCAAGATCGCCGACAAGACCATGCTGATCTACGCCGCCACCAAGGGCGCCATCGCCAGCCTGACGATCGGGCTGTCGAACCTTCTCGCGCCCAAGGGCATCCGGGTGAATTGCGTGGCGCCTGGCCCGATCTGGACCCCGATCCAACCGATCGTGAAGAGCCCCGAGCAGATCGAGACCCTGGGCGCGGACACGCCGCTCGGCCGCGCCGGTCAGCCGGCGGAACTCGCGCCGGCCTACGTGCTCCTGGCCTCGCGCGAGGGCAGCTACATGTCCGGCGCGCTCGTGCCCGTCACCGGCGGCACGCCGATGTATTAGGACATGTCTCGCCGCAGCGGTTGCCCGTTCGGCATGAGACAATGCGATCCTCAGCAAAGCGTCAGGGCGTCGTCCGTGATCCGGAGATCCGGACGACGCCCTCACTTTGCTCCCCACCCGGCCCGACGCGCTCGGTGCATGGACGCCGCGATCCCGGGCGCGACGGGTCCGGCCGTGTCCCGCAGGGGGCTGCGGGCAGGGTCGGCCCGGGAACGCCACCCCGACGACGACGCTCCCTGCGGGTGAGTCCGGCCGTGGCGAGGACCGTCTGCCCGACGCCGCCGGCATCAACTCACGAGACAGCAATCGGAGAGAGGCGGCGCCGTCCGGCTGCCGTCCCGCGCGGGGGCGCGACGCGATCGCGTCCGCTCCGATCCGGGGATGCGGCCGCGTGGGCGCGGCATCGTCCCGTCGCGTTTAATCCATTCCCGCGGGTGCGCCCCAGCACGTCCAAAATGAAAGTCCGTCCCTATATTATGGTCATACAGCAACGAGCGGGGGCACAAAGCTCCTCGCAGCTTTAAGGAGCATCGATCTTATCATGAAGAACCGTATTGCCGCCATCACTGCCGCCCTCGTCTTCGGCGCCGTTTCGGCTTCGTCCGCCATGGCCCTCGAGCGGCCGTCCCGCTACACCGGCTTCGCGCCCTACGACGTCGAGACCACCGGATCCTTCGCGGCGGGTGGCTACGAAGTCTCGCGCAATCCGGCCTCTTGTCCGATGAGTTCGGCGGCCGAGGGCAATGCCAATCAGCAGAATTTCCCGGTCAAGCAGTACGGCCAGACCTCTGGCGGAAACCGCTGCTAAGGAACGGGCACGTCACGGATCATGGGCATGAAACTGTTCAATTACGCGATGATCGGGGCCTTTACCTGTGGCCTCATCATGACCGCCGTCGGATCGGCGAACGTCGTGATGGGCTTCTGAGGTCGAGGGTGTCTCGGAGAGGCGGAGGATCGCGCGGCGGGGCTGGATGGCCCCGCCGCTTTTTCGCGTCGGATCGCGGTCCGGGACCCGTCCGCCGCCCCCGTGCCGCGCGCCTCCGGCGTCGGCCCGTATCGGCCCCTGACGGAGATGTGAGGCCGCGCCCCGGGAGGGTGGGGAACCAAGAGGCGCATATCGCCTTGCACGGGGCCGCCTCCCGGCGACGGTTCGTCTTCCGCCGCGACCGTTGCGCGGGCATAGCGTCGAACCGCGTCGGTCCGCTTCCCTCCGGAAGGTGGTCCGCCGCATCGCCCGACAGGATGTTTCCCGCTTGCAGACAGTCCAGCTCATGACGAATGGCGAGGCGACCACGGTCGTGCGCCTCCTCCAGGCGGCGTCGGGGCGGCGATCCCTGGCGCTCCATCTCCTCATCGTGCTGGTGCTGCTGGGAACGGCGCAGGGGTACGACGGCTCGGCGCATTCGGCCAGCCACGGGGTGGTCCTGGCCATCTATGCCCTGTGCTCGGTCTGCCTCGGCTTTGCCGATTGGCGCGAGTCGCAGAGCGGCCGGGCGGATGCGGACGCCACCATCGAGTGGCTCGCCTGGACCGCCACGCTGCTCAATGCCGGCGTCGCCCTGTTCATCGTGGTCGAGCACATGCTGGTGGGGGCCGAGACCACCGAGGAGACCGCCGCGGCGGTGAGCCGGTTGCCGGCCTTCCTGCTCCTGCTCCAGACCGGCCTGAGCATGCGGGTGTGGCACACCGCCCTGTTCGCCGCCCTGGTCTCGGGGGCCTGGGGCGGCACGCTCCTGCTCGCCGCCATCGATCCCGATCACGCGCTGCTCGGTCCCCACGTCACCCTCGGCGAAGAGGTGCCGGGCCTCCTCACCTTCGTGGCGGCGAGCCTCGTGGTGATCGACGGGGTGCGGCGCCTGCGCGGCGCCGTGGCCGCAGCCCTGCGCATGGAGCGGGAGCGGACGGCGCTCGCCCGCTTCGTGCCCGACCGGGTCGCCGGCGAACTGGCGCGGGAAGGCGGCCTCGCCACCGTCCGGTCCCGCCATGCCTGCCTGTTCGCCCTCGACATCCGCGGCTTCTCCGCCTTCACCCGCGGCCATGCGCAGGACGAGGTGGTGCGCGCGCTCCTCGACATCCGCGCCCTGACCCATGTGGCCGTGACCGAGCATGGCGGCATCCTCGACAAGTACGTGGGCGACGGCATCCTGGCCCAGTTCGTCGTCGGGCGGCCGGAGGGCCAGGCCGAGGCCGCCCTGGCCTGCGCCCGGACCATCGCGGTCCGGATGGAGGCGCTGAACCGCGCCCGCGCCCGGGCGGGGCAGGCCCTCCTGCGCACCGCCATCGCCCTGCATGCGGGCGAGGTGCTGGTCGGGGTGTTCGACGACGGGCACCGCGCGGAATTCACGGTGCTGGGCGCGCCCATGAACCTGCTCGCCCGGATCGAGGCGCGGGCGAAGGCCGACAACCTCGCGATGGCGGCCTCCGACGCCTTCGTGCGGCTCCTCGGCCCCGACACCCGGGCCGACCTCGTGCTCGACGAACTCTCCCCCTCGGATTGCCCCGACACGCGCGACACCCGCCTCCTCGCCCTGGGCTGGCGGGCAACCTAGCGCATCGTCTTCTTGCGAGAGTCGGAGACCACCCTTCGGGACGATGCCCTAACGTCCCGCCAGCCGCGCCGGTCCGGCGACGGAGGGGGCGGGGGCCGCCGCATTGGTGTCCTCCTTGTAGATCGGGACGACGACTCGCAGCCAGCCGCGGGTCTCGGCGCCACCGTAATTGCGCTCGACCACATCGCGGGTGACGTAGGCGTGCAGGATCGCCGGCCCGAAATTGTAGCCGACGAAGCCGCCCGCCGCGACCTGCCCCTGGGTCCGGTAGCCGGGAAAGCGGGTCGGCATGTCGCTCGACCCGAAGGCGACGGCGCCGATCTCCCACTTGCCGAACTTCTTCGTCGCGGTGAGATCGAGGTTCAGATAGTCGGGATAGACCGTTCCCTGAGGTGAGATCGGGTCGATGAAGATGCCGTAGAGCAGGTTCGCGGTCAGGTTCCAGCCGTCGCCGGTATAGCTCGCCGCGAAGCGGTGGCTGAACGAGGCGTTCTGGGTGAGGAACCGGGTCTCGACGGGCAGGTAGCCGCCGAACAGGTAGCTGACCCCGACATTGTTCCCCAGGTCCCAGGCGAGCTGGCCGGCCAGCAGCGCCTGGCCGACGCCGCTCTGGTAGGGCGCGCCGCGCGCGCTCGCGGCGGCGACGGGCTGGATCGCCACGAGGTTCAGGCGGGCGCCGAACAGGTTCCACGGGGTCGCCCAGAGGAAGGCCGGCAGGTTGATGTTGGATTCCGAGCTGAGCGGCCGGGTCTCGCGCACGCCGAAGCTCGACGTGTTGACGAAGTAGAGCCCCACGGGCAGCTGCGCCCCCGTCGGCAGGCCGACGGTCTGTCCCGGCTGCGCCGCCGATCCCGCCCAGGCCGGAGCGGCCCCGAGGGCCAAGGCGCCGAACGGGACGCCGAGCAGGGCGCCGAACAGGGCGCGATGCAGCCGGTGGGCGATCTTCGTCGATCTTCCGGTCATTCCACTGTCTCCCGGACCCGCCCGCAACCGGATCGGGCTGCGGCCAAGCGAATCCTCGAAGAGTTGGACGATTCCATCCAGCGTTTCATTTCACCCCGCGTCACGATGATATCCGGTGTGTCGCGCGAATGTCACAGAGCCCGCCCCCGAGCGGTCGGGGCGCCGTCGCCCGGCCCGTCCGAACCGCCCGCTGGCCAGCGATCGCGAAATAATCCGCACAAAAACGAAGAGGTCCCGCCACAGGTGCACCATCGCACCTGTCCGATTCAGATGATGGATTAAAACAACAAGTATATCTGTGTGTTTATACGCACATCAACACTGGATCACATCGCCTATGTTCAATTTGCAAGCACAGAGACACATCTCTGCGACACAGACAGCACTCGGAGGATTTCATCATGCAGCGTTCCCTGGCCGCCATCCTGTTCACCGCCGCCGCCGCTCTCCCCATGGCCGCCCAGGCCGAGGGGGGCGACGGCAGCCGCCAGGCCGCGGGCGGCGGCTTCATGAGCAGCTTCGTCAACGATCCCTACCATGACCCGCGCTCCCTCCACTCGCAGCGCGTGGGCAGCGGCCAGATCCAGGGACAGCCGATGCTCTCGGAGAATGCCGGCATCCATGGCGGCACGCACAGCAAGCTCTCGCGCCGCAACGTGGTCGATCCGCACTGGGCCGCCGGCACCCTGCCGCGCCGCGCCCGCTGATCCGGCGCCGGGCCGCGCGGTCCGGACCGGGGCACCGGCCCGGACGGAGGCGGCCCCGAGCGGCTTTCCGAGAGCCTTTGGCTCGCACCCCGTTTCGTCGAACCGGAGGATCCACGTGGACGACATCATCCAGGGCGTATCGAACTTCCAGGGCAACGTCTTTCCGGGCCAGAAGGCGGTCTATCAGCGCCTGGTCCGGGACGGCCAGAAACCCAAGGCCCTGATCATCGCCTGCGCGGATTCCCGCGTCTCGCCCGAACACATCACCCAGGCGGGTCCCGGAGAGCTCTTCGTCTGCCGCAACGCCGGCAACATCGTGCCGCCCTACTCGCAGATGAACGGCGGCGTCTCCTCGGCCATCGAATACGCCGTGGTGGCCCTCGGCGTGCGCGACATCGTGGTCTGCGGCCATTCCGATTGCGGCGCGATGAAGGGCCTGGGCGACCCGAAGGCGCTGGAGGCCATGCCCAACGTCGCGGCCTGGCTCCGGCACAGCCACGCGGCCAACCAGATCGTCTGCGAGGCCTATCCGCCCGATCTCGACCCGAAGGACCGGGCGCATGCCCTCGCCCTCGAGAACGTGGTGGCCCAGATCAACCACCTGCGCACCCATCCGAGCGTGGCGGCCGGCCTCGCCAAGGGTCAACTGCGCCTGCACGGCTGGTTCTTCGCCATCGAGACCGGGGACATCCTCACCTACGACGCCGCCCTGGGCCGTTTCGTGCCGATCCGCGACGATCCGGCCACCGCACGGCCGCCGGAGGAGGCGCCGCCTCAGCGCATCGTCGCCCCGGAATTCGCCGTCTCGCCATCCCCCGCGACGGCGTGAGGGTGTCATGACACCACGGAGCGGGTCCGCCGGCGCAGCCGGCGCCATCCCAGCACGGTGCCGGTGAGGGCGATGACGGCGCCCAGACCGTTCAGCCCCCACATCACCGCGTCCCAGGCGGGGCGGTTCTGGAACAGGAACGCCACGTCGAGGCGGTGCAGCCCCTCGTAGAGCCAGCGGCCCACCCGGCCGCTGCGGTCCAGGCGGTTCAGGATGGCGCCGGTCTCCGGATCGAGATGCAGCCAGGTCGCGGCCGGGTCGTCGAACCGGACGCGCAGCACCGGAAGCGGCCGGGCCTCGTGGTGGGGATACCAGTAGGCGTCGTAGGCGGTGAGCAGGGCCGCCCCCCGCAGCCGCGCCTCGGGCAGGATGCGTTGGGCCGCCGCCACGAGATCGGCCCGGGCGAGCGGTGCGCCACCGGTCGCGACGCTGCGGCCGCCCCGCGCGTCCAGCCCCACCAGCAGGGTGCGGCCCCCCACCGGGACGAGCCGGACCTCCACCAGGTCCGGCCGCAGCCGCGCGAGGTCGCGCAGAGCGTCGCGGTCGGGCAGGGGGGCGTTGCCCGCATAGGCCACCCGCATCGCCAGCGGCGGCCCGGGCGGGGAGAACATCCGGCTCGGATTCATCGAGAGCCAGCCGCTCGTCACGAAGGTCAGCAGCGTGAGGCCGCCCGCCAACCCGAACAGGTGGTGCAGCCGACTCACGCCCCGATAGGGCGTCACCGCCCCCGACGCGTAGGGCCGCCGCAGGCGGAGCCGCCAGAGGCCGAGCCCGAGGCCGCTCAGCGCGCCGACGATCCCGACGCCCGACAGCCACAGGATCACGTCGCGCCACAGCGGCTCGCGCGCCCGCAGGGGCGTCCAGTAGAGCCAGTGCGGGATCGCCCCGAACCAGTTCCAGAACCGCTCGGTGCGGGTGGTGTCGAGGACGAGGGCGCCGGTCGGCTCCGACAGGTAGAGCTCGGTCCCGGCCGGATCGTCGAGGGACAGCACGGCGAAGGGGCGCAGGGGATCGTAGCGCGCCCGAACCGTCCATTGGTCGCGCTGGACCCGCCGGATGGCGGGAGACGGCCCGGCATCGGCCTGGGCGGCGGCGAAGGCGCGGATCTCGACCTCCGTCAGGGGACCGCGTTCGCGCCCGGTCACGGCCGAGATCACGCGGCGCCCGCCATCCTCGGCGACCAGCTGATAGACCGGCTCGTCCCCCCGCATGGCGAGGCTGACGGCGAGCGACGGGTCGAGCCCCCCCGCGCGACCCGGGATCGCGTCGGGACCGAGGGCGACCCGGTCCCAGGCGATGGGGGCCTGGCGCGCCAGACGCTCGGCCTCGGTGAGGGCGGGAAAGCCCACATACAGCATCACCAGGCCCGACAGGATCCAGACCGCGAAGAACAGGCCCGTCCCGATGCCGAGCCAGCGATGGGCGAGGAGAAGCCAGCGCTTCAGGAGCTTGAGCACGGAGCGCACGCGCGGTCAGAAGGTGACGTTGTAGGCGACCTCGACGGATCGCGGCCGGCCGAGCAGCCAACTGGTGCCGACCCCGTTCACCGCACTGCCTCTGATGGCGTAGACCTCGTCGAAGAGGTTGTAGGCACGCAGCGACAGGCGCGAAGCCGGGGTGACCTGATAATCGAGCCCGGCATTGACCAGGGTGTAATCCGGCCGCCGGGCCTGGTTGCCGAAATCGCTGTAGGTCTCGCCGACATATTGCAGGCCGATCCGCGCCTCCCAGGAAGGGGCGAAGGCCCAGTTGAGCCAGAGATTGCCGACCCGCTCGGGCACCTCGATGGGCTGGCGCCCGGCATAGGACACCACCGCACCATTCACGCTCTGGTTGAAGGAATCGTACTGGGCGTGCAGTAGGGCGAGATTGGCGTCCACCCGCCAGGCGTCGAACAGGTGGAGCGAGACCGCCGCCTCGACCCCGAGGGAGGATTGCCGGCCCACCTGCGTCGACACGTTCGGCTGGCCCGGCACGGTGGAGACGAGGTTGTCCTTGACGATGCGGTAGCCGGCCAGCGTCCACTCCACCCGTCCATCCCAGGCCACGCCCTTGGCGCCGAGCTCCACCTGCTCGCCGGTGGAGAGCTTGAAGTTGGCGAGACTCTGCGAGAGCGTGATCAGGCTGCCCACCGGGTCGGTGGCGGTGGCGTATTGCGCGTAGAGGGCCAGCTCCGGGGTCGGGTTGTAGACCGCGCCGAAGCGGTAGCTCAGCGCCTGGAAGTCCCGGTCGAAGGTCGCCCCGGTCTGGAGGTCCTGCCGGTGCAGGCTCGGCGCGTCGAAGCGGGCACCCGCCAGCAGCGAGACCTGATCGGTGAGGATCAGCCGGTTCTCGGCGAAGACCGAGGCCTGGTCGGTGCTGGTGGCATAGGCCGGGGACGCGCGGCCATTGGCCGGGAACAGGCCCGGATCGTAGGTGAACGGGTCGACGCTGGTGGTGAGGTTGCTGCCCGCAGTGGAGAAGTTGTTCGTGTGGGTGAAGGCGATGTGGTTCACGTCGAAGCCGACGAGGACCTCGTTGCGCAAGCCGAACAGGGTGCCGCGAAAGGTGGCGTCGAGGCGATTCCCCACCTGTTCCTGCTGGTGGTAGATCTCCGTGTAAGCCGAGCGGTCGATGCGGCCGGTACCGCGGTTGAACGCGTATTGCTCCACGTCGAGCCAGTGGCGCCGGCTCTGGAGCCGGTAGGCGGTGTTGCGGACGGTGACGTCGGCGCTGGGACTCCACTCGGTCTTGAGCTGGGTCCAGTTGTCGGTCCAGGTGATCTTGGAATCGCGGGTGTTGTAGTTGTTGAAGCGGATGGCATCGAGGATCCGCCCGTTCACCAGCGGCGTGCCCCAGTAGCGCGCCGGCTCTTGGTAACCGAGATCGTGGCTGAGGGTGACGGCGAGGTCCGGGCTCGCCTGCAGGGTCAGGGCGCCCGAGACCGCGAGATTGCGAAAATCGCCCTCGGGGGACATCCAGCCCTCCGAGCGGTTGCCGCTGATGTTGAAGCGGTAGGCCACCGCGTCGCCGATCGGCCCGCCGGAATCGAGGGCGAGGCGGGTCGTGCCGTCGGAGCCGACCACCGCCCGCGCCGCGTTGATCGGCGTGAACACCGGCTTCTTCGTCACCACGTTGACCACGCCGCCGATCGCCCCGTCGCCGTACAGGACCGAGGCCGGCCCGCGCAGCACCTCGATCCGCTCGATGTTCCAGGTGTCGAACGGGAAGGTGACGGTGCCGGCTCCCACGTAGAGCCGGGTGCCGTCGTAGAGTTGCTGGATCGAGTTCACCCCAGCAAAGCCGCGCGCCGTGAAGGCGCCGTTGCCGTTGCCGGGCGTGCCGATGGTGGTGATGCCGGTGGCGTTCTGGGTCACCGCCTCCGCCACCGTAGTCTGGCCGCGCAGCCGCGCGGTCTCGCCCGCGATGACGTCGACGCTGGCCGGAGTCTCGAGGGGCGTCAGCCCGAGGCGGCTCGCCCCGCGATCCACGGTGCGCAGATTGAGCCCGGCGGGGGCGAGGCCGGAGCCCGCCACCGACAGGGTGTCGAGGGTGACGGCGCTCTCCTGCGCCGCCGCCGGCATCGCGCCGGCCAGGAGGATCAGGCCGCCGCCGAGGAGGGCGCGGCCACGGACGGGGTGGGCGTGGGGAGGAGGGACGGGCATCGGAAGCGGGAAACCGTAGGTTCGGCGGCGATCGGCTCGTCGCGTCCTCGGCTGCGTATCGCGAATGTTATAATGTTACAATCGCATTCCCGCCGATGCGGTCCCGCATATCCGGGACGACCAGTCGGCCACCGCGCGGTAAGGCGGCAGACGGGAACGCGGTCGATGCGGACGGGACGGGCCATGGCAGGGTCGGGCAGCAACGGAGACGGCGGGCGCGATCGGGCGCAGTGTGGCACGTCACCGCGAACGAAGCCGGCTCATGCGCATGCATGCCCCTGCACCCACCGGAACACCCCGCCCGATGCGTTTCGCGTGTGACCACGGCTGACGGCAGGTCTCCTGGCTCGCGGGTCGCCGCCCTCTCATCGTCTTCCCAGATCCCGAGGAACCCAGTGACGTGTTGATGAAGGACTCGCCGCTCACAGTTGCGGGGGCAGCCGCGGCATCGGGCCGAAACCCTCACCGCGTTCCCTTTTGATCCTCCGGGGAGGAACCGTCACGGCCACGCTAAGCCGCCGGGGCCGGCTACGTCAACATCGGCATGCCTGCGGACGGCTCGCACGCGATCGAGCGACACCGTGATGGGCTTTCGCCGATCGGCGTCACTTCAGAAGATCGAGCGTCGCTCTGGAAACGCTGGCGATCGACGAAGCGGCACTCAAATTCAGCTCGTAGGAGCGAATGACCGTCTGCAGATTCGTCGACTCGACGGAGAGATTGATGTTCGGCAGCTTCAGCATCCCCTGCGCATCCGCGGCGGCATTCCCGGGCTCGTACCGATTCTGATAGCCGCTCTGATCCCTGAGGATGGAGCCCACGGGATCCTTGTCGCCGTCGGGCAAGATCTGGCCGAAGACGGCGATCTTGCGCGTGTAGGGATCGCCTCCCGGATTGGCAGCCGTCGATTTGGCGTTGGCCATATTCTCGGAAATGGTGCGGATCTGCCCGTTCTGAACGTGCCGCGCAGCGGCGAGGATCGCCGAGGCTCTGTCGAAGGGGCCAACACCTGCCATTCCTGAAACACCCCGCGCCGCGTCGACATCGTGACCGATTCATTCAAGAATTTGGTAAATGCCCGCTTAACGCCGCCGCCGGCCCCGTCCCGCGCCACGACCGAGGGATCGTGGCTTGACCGCTTCTTAGATTTATTCTAATTAAGAACTCGCGGGACGCAGCAGCGTCCGACGGATCGAGAGAGCCACCGATGACCAGCACCAGCCATGCCGCCTGCGAGAGCTGCCGCTTCTTCGACGACCACAAGGTCAATGGTGGCGCCGCCGCCGCCGATGCGGGCCTGTGCCGCTTCAACCCACCGGTGAGCCAGCCGGAGCCGCAGGCTGCCGGCCTGTGGCCCGTGGTGGCCTCGAAGGATTGGTGTGGTCACTTCACCGCCGAGATGACCGCCGCCGAGTAAAAGACCCGGATCCTCGGGACGCGAGCCAAGCCGGTGCGTGAGCGCCGGCTTTTTTCGTGTCCGACCGGCGCCCGAGGGGGCGCCCGGACCGGGCCGGCGACTTTCCGGTGAGGCGACACGCCCCCGGCCATGATCCCGTCACCTTCCCGTCCGATGGCGGGGCGACACGCGACGAGTGACAGCCGACGCCGCGCGCCGCAGGCGCAGGCGGAGCCCGGCGGGTTCAGGCTTTTGGGGGTTCTTGAGACATGACGTATCGATCGATCACCGATGTGGCCGGCCGCCTTCTGGCGCCGCTCGCCGGCCTCGTGCTGGCCGCCCTGCCGGGGCTGGCCCAGGCCGTGACCCCGAACGATCCGAGCGGAACCTGGCTCACCGAGGATGGTCGCGCCCGCATCCGCGTCGAGAAATGCGGTCCGCAGCTCAACAACCTCTGCGGCTACGCCGTGTGGCTGAAGGTCCCGCTCAACGACAAGGGCCAGCCGCGCATCGACTTCAAGAACCCCGATCCGAAGAAGCAGAGCCGCGCTTCCCTCGGCCACCAGCTGATCATGGGGCTGAAGCCGAATGCGGACGGCCATTACGCCGGCAAGATCTACAATGCCGAGGAAGGCAAGTTCTACGACGTCACGGTCTGGAGCGATCAGCCCACCGAACTCTCGGTGCGCGGCTGCATGCTGGCGATCCTGTGCGGGTCGCAGACCTGGAACCGGGTGAACGACGTCGTCCCCGGTCAGCTCACCGGCCCGACCAACGGCCCCAACGGCCCGCGCGCCGATGCCGAATGGGCGCCCAAGCCCGCCGCCGCCAATCCCGGCGCCCCTGGCGCGGCGCCGAATGCCGCTAAGCCGGGCGCGAAGCCGGCGGCCAAGCCTGCCGCCGGCACCGTCCCGGCTCCGGCCGCGGCCCCCGCCGAGGAATAGGCGACCTCGGCGCGGCCCGCCCCGGGATCGGGGCGGGCCGCGCCGCTCAATCCACCAGGGCCGCGTAGCTCAGCACCCGCAATTCCCGGCGGATCGGCAGGGCCGACGACGGGATGAGCTGGGCGAGCAGAACCACCGCCAGATCCTCGGCCGGATCGATCCAGAAGGCGGTGCTGGCGAGCCCCCCCCAGGCGACCTCGCCCGGCGTGCCCACGATCTGCGCCCGGGCCGGATCGAGCATCACCGAGAAACCCAACCCGAAGCCGATGCCGGTATAGGCCGATTCGGAAAAGCGCGGCTGGCCCATGGCGGCCAGATCGCCGGTGAGGTGGGTGGCCAGCATCAGGTCGACGGTCTTGCGCCCGAGCAGCCGGACCCCGTCGAGGGCGCCGCGCCCGAGGATAAAGCGGCAGAAGCGCATGTAGTCGGAGGCCGTCGAGACGAGGCCGCCGCCGCCCGACGCGATGGCGGGCGGCTGGGCGAACCGCGTGTCCACCGCGTCGTCGTAGAGCTTCAGGCTGCGGTCGCGGAACAGGCTGTAATTGGCGGCGAAGCGCGGCAGCTTGTCGGCGGGCACGTGGAAATCGGTATCGACCATGCCGAGCGGGCCGATCACGCGGCCGCGCAGGAAATCCCCGAAATCCTGCCCCGAGATCACCGCCACGAGATGGCCGAGGAGATCGGTGGCGACGCTGTAGTTCCACTCGGCGCCGGGCTGGGCCAGCAGCGGCTGCCGGGCGAGGCGCGCCACCACGGTGGCGAGGTCGTCGGTCTGGGCCTCGCCGAAATCGACCCCGTTCTGGCGGTAGAGCGCATCGACGAGGGTCGCCTCCATGAAGCCGTAGGTGAGGCCCGAGGTGTGGGTGAGGAGGTCCCGGATGGTGATCGGCCGCAGCGCGGGCTCGCTCTCGAACTTCACCCGGTTGCCCCCGGTGAGCACCCGCATCTCGGCGAAATCCGGCAGGAAGCGGGCGATGGGATCGTCGAGCTGGAACCGGCCCTCCTCGTAGAGCATCATCACCGCCACCGAGGTCAGCGGCTTGGTCATCGAGTAGATGCGCGCGATGGTGTCCGGCGCGAACGGTTTCTCGCGCGCGATGTCGGCGTGGCCGTGGGCGCGGAAGAACGGAATCTTGCCGCCGCGCGACAGCATCACCGAGAGGCCGGCGAGCTTGCCGTCCGCCACCAGCCGCCGCATCCAGCCGTCGATGCGCTCCAGCCGGTCCGGGCACAGGCCCACCGCCCCCGGCTCGACGTCGATGTCCCCCTGCATGCACGCCGCTCCATCCGCGCGAATCTGAACGCCGATGTAGCGGGACCGGACGGGGACGCAAACCCGCCCGTTGGCGCGGCGTCTGTTCGCGAAATCCGCCGACCGCCTCTCGGGACGATGCTCGGCCTACCAGCCCAGGGTGCCGGGTCCGCCCTTGAACGGTCCGATCAGGTTGGGGGTGATCCAGCCGCCATAGAACCCGCCGGGCTGCGGCGCGACGCGCACGTCGCCGACGAAGCAACCCTCCATCGGCCCCGCGTAGAAGGCGACGTGGCCGGCGATCTCCCGGAAATCCGGCGTCGGATCGGGATAGGACCAGGCGGCCCCCTCCGCCCGGCGCCCCCCGGCCGTGACGTCGTGGAGGACGGCGCGCCCCTTCCACTCGCAGAGCCCGGCCCGGCGCGGGGGTCCGAGCGCGCCCGCCGCCACGGCGTCGGGCGGAAAGTAATAGGTGGGCGGATGGCTGGTCTCAAGGACGCGCCAGCCGGCCAGGGTGTCGGCCACGGTCTCGCCGGCCAGGACCACCTGCAGCCGCAGGGGGACGCGCTCGAGGCGGGGTGGTCTCGGATAGTCCCAGACGCGCTCCGCGTCGGGACCGGGGGAGGGCGGCGCGAAAGTCATGGGCGGAAAAAACCTCCGGTGAGGACGGACCGTCTTCAGATAGGGCAGGGCGTTCCGGATGGGGCAAGGCGTTCCGATCCCCCGGTTTTCCCGCCCGCGTCCGGGCGTTCCCCGGTTCTCCCCTGGCGCGCGTCATGCTAGCGCAGGCCGGACTTGGATGGAGGAACGCCCCGCGTGACCGAGCCGACCGACCTCACCCGCTCGGGTGATATCGCCCTCTGCCTCGACTTCGACGGCACCCTGGTGGAGATCGCGCCCCGCCCCGATCAGGTCCGGGTCGATCCCGATCTGCCCGCGGCCCTGGAGCGCCTGCGCGCCCGGCTCGGCGGTGCGCTCGCCATCGTCACCGGCCGGCCGATCGCGGTGATCGACGATTTCCTGAGCCCCGCCCGGTTCGACGTCGCCGGCCTGCACGGGGTCGAGCGCCGGGTCGACGGCATCGTGAGCGGCGGCGGCGCGGCGGACCATCCGGAGCTGCGCGCCCGCCTCGCCGGGTTGCAGGCCGCCGTGTCCGGGCTCGAATCGGTGCTGATCGAGGACAAGGGCGCCTCCGTGGCGGTGCATTGGCGCCTCGCCACCCCGAGCGACGCGGCCCGGGCGGAGGAGGCGGTGAAGATCACCGCCGCCGCCCTGGGCAGCGCCTACAGGCTCCAGCTCGGCAAGGCGGTGGGCGAGATCGTGCCGGCCTCGGCCACCAAGGGCCACGCCATCCGGGCCTTCGCCGAGAACCCGCCCTATGCCGAGCGGCGGGCGGTCTTCTTCGGCGACGACCTCACCGACGAGAAGGCCTTCGCGGTGGTCAACGCGAACGATGGGGTCAGCGTCCGCATCGGCGCGGCCGAGACCATCGCCACGCGCCGGCTCACCGATCCGGAGGATGTGCGCCGCCTGCTCTACGCCTGGGCCGACGGCGCGCCCATCGATCCGGACGCCCTGCCGCCGGCCTGACCGGCCGGTTACGATTGGCCCGCCGGCAGGTCCGGCTTGTGAAGGGATGGCGCGCCCATGTTCGAATTTCCGGTCCTCGTCGGCGATATCGGCGGCACCAACGCCCGCTTCGCCCTGGTGCCCGGGGCGGGCGCGGCGCCCCGCCTGCTCGCCCATGTGGAGACGGCCGCCCACCCCGATCCGAGCGCCGCGATCCGGGCCGCCCTCGCGCAGGGCGGCGACGCCGCGCCGCGCTCGGCGATCCTGGCGGTGGCCGCCCGGGTCGACGGGCCGGCGGTGCGCCTCACCAACGCCGATTGGGTGATCGAGGGCGAGCGGATCGGCCGGGATTTCGGGCTGTCGCGGGCGGTCATCGTCAACGATTACGTGCCGGTGGCGGCGGGGGCGGCCGAGATCAGCCCCGGCGAACTCACCCCGGTGGGTCCCCGCCGCGAGGGCGGCCTCAAGGGCGACCAGGGCGCGCGCCTCGTCCTCGGCCCCGGCACTGGATTCGGGGCGGCGGCGCTGCTGCCGGTGGGCAATCGCCTCGCCATCGTCTCGACCGAGGCCGGCCACACCGATTTCGGGCCGAGCGACGCGGAGGAGCACGCCCTCTGGCCGCATCTCGAGCGGGTCGAGGGCCGGATCACCGTCGAGACGCTGCTCTCCGGCCCCGGCCTGTCGCGCCTCCATGCGGGCCTGCGCCGGCAGCGCACCGGGGAGGACGGCGCGAAGCGGGACCCGGCCACCGTCACCGAGGCCGGCCTGTCGGGCGAGGACCCGGATGCCGCCGCCGCCATCGCGCTCTTCGCCAAGCTGCTCGGCCGCGTCTGCGGCGACCTCGCCCTGACCTTCCTGGCCACCGGCGGCGTCTATATCGGCGGGGGCATCGCTCCGCGCATCGTCGACGTGCTGCACGAGGGGGGCTTCCGCGCCGCCTTCGAGCACAAGCCGCCCTTCGTGACCCAGATGGAGGCGATCCCCACCAGCGTGATCGCCCTCCAGGACCCGGCCCTGTCCGGCCTCGCCGCCCTGGCGAGCCGGCCCGACGTGTTCGTGTATCACGGGCAGGTCTGGGCGAAGGCGTGACCCCGGTGGCGGGTCGCGCGACCGCCCTCCAGCTGCATCACCCGATCATCGTGCCGGTCCTGGTCGAAGCCTGGGTGCTCGATCGGCTCGCCGTCGCCCCGACCGGGGACCGGGACAGGCCGAGCCTGCGCTTCTTTCGCGACCGGGCGGTGGCCTCCGTGCTGGCGCAGGACATGCAGGATCTGTGGGATCGGGGGGCCGACCCGGCCCTGGTGAAAGCCGATCTGCGCCAGGGCGCCGTCCTGACCTTCGACCGCTTCACCCTGTCCTCAGCCACGCCCCTGATCTCGGTCCGGGAGGCGCGCGACGATCTGGCGGAAGACGAGGTCGAGTTGCGGGCGCGGACCGACCTTCCGGGCCTGCGGCAGCGGATCAAGGCGATCCACCTCGATGACGAGGAGATCGATGTCTGGCTGGCGGCCTATGCCGCGGGCCATCCCGCCGATGACGGAACCGGACGCTGGACGAAGGCGGTGCTCGGCGCGCTGGAGGATCTCTATCGCGACCCGAGGCGGATTCCGCCCGACCTCGCCCCGGCGCGCCGGGATCGTTGAGCCCGCCGCTCGGGGGTTTTGCGCGCGGGCTGACCGGACGGTAGGGTTCCGGGCATGGATCGCGCACGAAGCCCAGCATCGCGGAATCGATTCGCCGGAACGCTCCTCGCCGGCGCGTCCCTGATCCTGTCGGCGGGAGCCTCCGCACAGCCATCCGCGACCGCTCCGGTCGTCAACAACTGGGCCGAACTGCGCCAGGCTCTCTCCGCGTGCTGGTCGGTGCCCCCGAACACCGAAGGGTCGTTGATCGCCTTCCGGTTCGGCCTCGACAAGACCGGCGCCCTGCGCGGCCGG
This sequence comes from Beijerinckiaceae bacterium, assembly GCA_022702195.1. Classification (GTDB taxonomy): domain Bacteria; phylum Pseudomonadota; class Alphaproteobacteria; order Rhizobiales; family Beijerinckiaceae; genus Methylobacterium. Next base: position 18,536 of record JAKONB010000524.1, read on the forward strand.
CCCCTCGTCACGGCCCGCCGGCTGACCGGCGACCGCGACGCCCGGAAGCGCTACGAGGAGGCCGCCGCCGAGGCCCTGTCGCGCTGCCTGCCGGTCTCCGTCACGGCCTCCTTCGGGGCGGTGCTGGGCGAGAGCCCGATCCGGCTGCGCTTCGTCAACACGCCGCCCATGGCCGCCTACCAGCTCAACAGCAACATCACGATCTTCGCGCCGCGCTGAGGCGCCGATCCGCCACAAGCAGCGGCAGGAGATGATCCCGTGTCAGCGGCGCGAGGGCGAGCGATCCGGGGTTCGCCGGAGCGATCCAGAGCAGCTCGGCGATCTCGGCGGCCCGATGAACGTCCGCATCCACGGTGATCCGAAAGACCTCCGCCTCCACCCTGAGCCCGGGCTCGTTGGCGGCCGGCGCGCGGAAGCGGCCGAGATGGCGCGCCTGCCCGGCCGGGACGGAGAGGCCGATCTCTTCGGACAATTCGCGTCGCAGGGCCTCGACCGGCGCCTCGCCCGGTTCGATCTTGCCGCCCGGCTGCATGAAGGCGGCGGTCCCGTGCTTGCGCACCAGCAGGGTCCGGCCATCGGACCGGCAGACCAGGGCCGCCGCGACGGTGATGACGGGGGCGGCATCAGCCGCCTCCGGTGAACCGGGGGTGACGGGGCGGGCGGACATCGCGCCGGTCCTAAATGCCGCCGCCGGCCACCTCGCGGGCCACGGCGCGGCGGCCGATGTCGCGGCGGAAGAAGCCCTCCGGCCAGTCGATCCGGGCGACGGCGGCGTAGGCACGGGCCTGGGCCTCCATCATGCTCTGGCCGAGCGCGGTCACGGTCAGCACCCGGCCGCCATCGGCCAGCACCTGGCCGTTCTCCATCCGGGTGCCGGCCTGGAACACGATGACGTTGTCACTGGCCTCGGCCTCGTCGATGCCGCGGATGACGGATCCGCGCATCACCGTTCCGGGATAGCCCGCCGCCGCCATCACCACGGTCAGCGCCGCGCGCCGCGCGTCGAAGTGAAGGTCGATGCCCGACACGTCGCCCTCGCAGGCCGCCAGCAAGGCGGGCACGAGGTCGGAGACGAGGCGCGGCATCAGCACCTGGGCCTCGGGGTCCCCGAAGCGGGTGTTGTACTCGATGAGCTTCGGCCCCTCGGCGGTGAGCATCAGCCCCGCATAGAGGATGCCGGTGAACGGCGTGCCGCGCGCCCGCATGCCGTCGAGCGTCGGGGCGATGATCGTCTCCATCACCGCGCGCTCGAGGGCGGGGGTGAGGATGGTGGCCGGCGAATAGGCGCCCATGCCGCCGGTATTCGGGCCGCGGTCGCCGTCGAAGACCCGCTTGTGGTCCTGCGCCGTCCCCACCGGCACCGCGCGCGTGCCGTCGCACAGGGCGAAGAAGCTCGCCTCCTCGCCGAACAGGCATTCCTCGATGACGATCTCGGCCCCCGGCTCGCCGAGCATGCCGCGCACGGCCTGCTCGGCCTGCTCGACGGTCTCGGCCACTACCACGCCCTTGCCGGCGGCCAGGCCATCGGCCTTCACCACGATCGGCGCCCCGTGCCGGGCCAGATAGGCGAGGGCGGGATCGAGGTCGGTGAAGCGCGCGAAAGCGGCGGTGGGAATGCCGTATTCGGCGCAGAGATCCTTGGTGAACCCCTTCGAGCCCTCCAGCTGGGCGGCCGCCCGGGTCGGCCCGAAGGCGCGGATGCCCGCCGCTTGCAGATCGTCGACGAGCCCCGCCACCAGCGGCACCTCCGGCCCGACCACCACGAGGCCGATGCCCTGCTGGACGCAGAAATCCCGCACGGCGGCATGGTCCGCCACGGCGAGGTCCGGCCGGTTCTCACCGAAGGCGGCGGTGCCGGGATTGCCCGGCGCGGCGAACAGGCGGGTGCAGAGCGGGCTCTTGGCGATGGCGTAGGCCAGCGCGTGCTCGCGCCCGCCCGAGCCGATGAGAAGGATGTTCATGGGGTGACGGTCTTCCGCAAAAGCCGGGCGTTGAAAAGGCGGATTCGCGCCCGGGGCCAGGTCTGTGCACGGGAAGCGCGGCTCGGGCGCGGGGTCATCGCGTTTCTCGCGCGCCGCGCGGGAACCGAACCCCGGACATCGCGTTGATCGGGATCATGCCAGGCTGTCGCACATCCGTCTCGCTCTCGGTAGCCCCGCCCCGCCCCAGGGGCGTCAGCGCATCGCATTACATCGTCCTCGGTCGTCAGACGATCCGACCGGACAACGACAACCCCCGGTCGAGTCACGCTCCCAACTGGTATTGGGCCATCGCGATCGGCGCGCTGCCCACCGTCTGCGCCGCCGCCCTGCTGGCGATCGTTTTCTAGGCGAACTCGCGTCTCAGCCCCTGGTTGATCCTCCGTTCGAGGCTCTCGAGCCGAGGCGCGAACCGATCGCGTTTCCAAGTCGTGGCCCCGCCGGATGTCCGCGCGAAAGGGGTTTCCCCTATCCGGCCTCATGCTTTAGCCTCCGCCGTCATGGCCGTGCCCCCCCCGCCTTCCGCCGCCGCCCGTTCCCCCAATCCAGCTGTCTCGCCGGTCGTCTCGAACGCCCCCGAATGGTCGGTGGGCGACCTCGCCTCGGCGCTGAAGCGAACGCTCGAAGATGCGTTCGGCCATGTCCGGCTGCGCGGCGAGATCTCGGGATTTCGCGGCCAGCACGGCTCGGGCCATGCGTATTTCTCGCTGAAGGACGGCTCCGCCCGCATCGACGCGGTGGTCTGGAAGGGCACCTTCAACCGCCTGCGCCAGAAGCCGCAGGAGGGCCTGGAGGTGGTGGCCACCGGGCGGATCACCACATTCCCGGGCAAGTCCTCCTACCAGATCGTCATCGAGTCGCTGGAGCCCGCCGGGATCGGCGCCTGGATGGCGCTCCTGGAGGAGCGCAAGCGCGTCCTGGCGGCCGAGGGCCTGTTCGCAGCCGAGCGCAAGCGGCCGATCCCCTACCTGCCGCGCGTGATCGGCATCGTCACCTCGCCCACCGGCGCGGTCATCCGCGACATCCTGCACCGGCTCGAAGACCGCTTTCCCCGTCCTGTCCTGGTCTGGCCGGTGCGCGTGCAGGGGGAGGGGGCCGCCGAGGAGATCGCCGCCGCGATCCGGGGCTTCAACGCCCTGAATCCGGGCAGCGCGATCCCGCGGCCGGACCTGCTCATCGTCGCGCGCGGCGGCGGCTCCATCGAGGATCTCTGGGCCTTCAACGAAGAGATCGTGGTCCGGGCGGCCTCGGACTCCGCCATTCCGCTCATCTCGGCGGTGGGCCACGAGACCGACACCACCCTCATCGACTTCGTCTCGGACCGCCGGGCGCCGACCCCCACGGGGGCGGCCGAGATGGCGGTCCCGGTCCGCGCCGACCTGATCGCCGCCCTGCGCGATCTCGGCCACCGCCAGGGCGAGGCCGTGGCGCGCCGCATCGACCGCGAGCGGACGGACCTGCGTGCGCTGGTGCGGGCGATGCCGCAGGTCGACGCCTTCCTGGGCGCCAAGCGCCAGCGCCTCGATCTGGCGGAGGCCCGCCTCGGGCCGGCGCTCGCCGGCAATGCCCGCGCGCATCGTCTCAGGGTGTCGCGTCTGGTGGAGCGCTTCGTCCGGCATCCGCCGACCCTGGCCCTGGCGACGGCGCGCGGCCGCCTCGCCCGGATCGGCGAGCGGCCGGACAGCGCCGTCCGTCACGGGGCGGCGCGCAAGGGCGAGGCCTTGGCCTATCTCGGCCGCCGCCTCGTGGTCGCCCGCGACGGGACGCTCGGCCGCGCCCGCGCCGAGCAGATCCGCAGCCACGACCGCCTCGCGGCGCTCCAGGCGCGCCTCGCCCGGGCCGCCAGCCGCCTCACCGAGCGCCGGCGCGACCGGCTCGGCGGTCTGGCCGGCCTCCTCGGCTCCCTGAGCTACCGGGCCATCCTCGCCCGCGGCTTCGCCCTGGTCCGCGACGGGGAGGGCGCGCCGATCCGCGCCGCCGCCACCGCCTCGGCCGCCGGGCTCATGAGCCTCGAATTCGCCGACGGGACCGTGGCGGTCCGGGCCGAGGCGGCGACGGAGGCGGGAAGCGCACCGGCTCCGACACGGCCTCGGCGCGCACCGCGCAAGCCGGCGGCGGAGGCGGCCCCGCCCCAGCGCTCCCTGTTCGAGACCTGATCGCCGATCGCGCTTGACGAAGCGGACGGCGTTTGCGAACCGCGGCACGGCCCGTGCTTGACGTGAGCTCGGCCCACGAAGGAGCGGCGATGACCACGACGATCGACAGTGCCCAGAAGCTCCACCTCGTCTTCGGCGGCGAATTGGAGAGCCTGGACGGTGTGAATTTCCGCGATGTGAAGGGTCTCGATATCGTCGGGATCTTTCCCGACTACGCTTCGGCCCAGACGGCCTGGAAAGCCAAGGCGCAAGCCACGGTTGACAGCGCCCAGACCCGCTACTTCATCGTGCACCTGCACCGGCTTCTCGAGCCCTGATCTGTGCAAGGCGGTGGGGCGACGGGCGTGAAGGCATTGTGACGCCCCCCCGCCGACTGGTATGGACCCGAAAGCGAAACCACTGCCTTTTCGCGTATTTGGCGTCCCCCAGGTTCTCGAGATGAAGCCCCCGGCATGAAGTCCTCGATCAAGATCATCGCCGGCAACGCGAGCCGCCCCCTGGCCGAGGCCATCGCGGCCTACCTCGAACTGCCGCTCGCCAAGTGCATGGTCCGGCGCTTCGCCGACATGGAGATCTTCGTCGAGCTCCAGGAGAACGTGCGCGGCGAGGACGTCTTCATCGTCCAGTCGACCTCGTTCCCGGCCAACGATCACCTGATGGAACTGCTCATCATGATCGACGCG
>JAKONB010000527.1 GCA_022702195.1 Beijerinckiaceae bacterium
GGGCAGTTGGGTGGCCGGCGACGCCCGCGAAATCGCGCATCGCCACCCGCAGGCGGTCGACCACCACGTCGACCACCGCCGCCTGGAAGCTGGCGCAGAGGTCGGCGACGTCGACGGAGGAGAGCGGCGCCAGCTTCTCGGCCTCGATCCGCAGGGCGGTCTTGAGGCCGGACAGGGAGAAATTCGCCTCGCGCCGCCCCAGCATCGGGCGCGGCAGCGCGAAACGCTCCGGGTCGCCGGTCTCGGCCAGGCGCTCCACCGCCGGACCGCCCGGATAGCCGAGCCCCAACAGCTTGGCGACCTTGTCGAAGGCTTCGCCGATGGCGTCGTCGATGGTGGTGCCGAGCCGGACATAATCGCCCACGCCCCGCACCGCCACGAGCTGGGTATGCCCGCCCGAGGCCAGCAGCAGCAGGTAGGGAAAGCCGATCCCGTCGGTGAGCCGGGCCGTGAGCGCGTGCGCCTCGAGGTGATTCACGGCGATGAGCGGCTTGCGCGCCACCAGCGCCAGGGTCTTGGCGGTGACGAGACCGATGAGCACGCCGCCGATCAGGCCGGGACCCGCCGCCACCGCGATCCCGTCGACCTGACGCAGCGTCATGCCGGCGGCGTCGAGGGAGCGGGCGATGAGCCGGTCCAGAACCTCCACATGGGCGCGGGCCGCGATCTCCGGCACGACACCGCCATAGGCGGCATGCTCGGCGATCTGGCTCAACACCTCGTTGGACAGGATGCGCCCGCGCCCGGACTCGCCGGGGGCCACGACGGCGGCCGCGGTCTCGTCGCAGGTCGTTTCGATGCCGAGGACGTTCATGCGGACAGCGTGTTCATGCGAGGTGGATGATCCGGTACGACGGGCCGAGCCCTGGTGTTTCCGACACATCCCGCCGCGCCTCCGGCTTTTCGCGGGGGGCGGCGGTGGCGGGGTGTCGTGTCGGCCCCTCATATCCTATTCGGGCGAACCATATCAGGGCAAACGGGGCGGAAGGGTCAGGATGATGCGGATCTGGGTCGCGCGGCCCGAGCCGGGCGCCACGCGCACCGGCGAGCGGCTGACGGTCCTCGGATACCGGCCCCTGGTGGCCCCCGTGCTCGCGGTGGTGCCGACGGGCGCTCCGGTGCCGGGCGGGCGGTTCGACGGGCTGATCCTCACCAGCGCCAACGCGGTGGACGCGCTGGGGCGGGCCGATCGACGGCGCCTCGCGGACCTGCCGGTCTTCGCCGTGGGCGCGCGCACGGCGGCTCCGGCCCGGGCGGTCGGGTTCGCCGATATCCACCAGGCCGGAGGCGATGCCGCCGCCCTGTCGGCCCTGATCCGGACGCGGCTGCCCCCCGGCGCGCGGCTGCTCCACATCGCCGGGGCGGATCGGAAATCCGAGCCGGCCGCCTCGCTGCAGCGGGCGGGTTACGCGGTCATCGCCGTGGCCGCCTACGTGGCCGAGCCGGTGGCCGCGCTGCCTTCCGCCGTCGCACGGGCGCTGGACGGCATCGACGAGCCGCCCCTCGGGGCGGTGCTGCATTACTCGCGCCGCAGCGCGGTGACGGCGCTGAACCTCACCGTCGCGGCCGATCGAAGCGGAGCCTTCCGCGCCCTGACGCATTACTGCTTGTCGGCAGACGTGGCCGCGCCCCTGGTCGCGGCCGGGGTCGCGGCCCATGTCGTGCCCGATCGCCCCACGGAAGAGGCCCTTCTGGCGGGGTTGTGTGCGGACCGGATCGCTGGAATCCCTCAAGGGTCTCGCGCGGGCCGCGGACGTGGTGCTAGGACGATTTTGCGAGAAGCTGCCCCGCCGGTCTCAGACACCTCCGTTTTCCGCCGCTCGGCGGGGTCGGACCCGGCGGCAGCAGACGGAAGGGAGCGACGAGCCGTGACAGCCAGCAGCGACACCAATCGCCCGGGGACACCGAACGGCACGCGCACGCCGGACGCCGGCAAGCCGATCTCCCCGTCCGTCACCCCGCCGAAGGCGCCCGACTCGACCAAGCCCGAACCGCCGAAGGCCGATGCGGCCAAGGTCGAAGCCGGCAAGACCGAACCGGGCAAGACCGAGCTTGGCAAGACCGATTCCGTCCGGGCCGGGTCCGGCGGGCCGGATTTCGGCAAGCCCGATCTGAGCAAGCCCGATCCGAGCAGGGTGGATGCGACCAAGGTCGAGGCCGTGAGGGCGGAACTCGGTAAGGTCGATCCCGGCAAGACCGAGCCTGGCAAGACCGAGCCTGGCAAGATCGAGCCTGGCAAGATCGAGCCTGGCAAGATCGAGCCTGGCAGGCCTGCGACGGGCAATCCCGACCTGTCCAAGACGGTGCCCCCGAAGACCGAAGTCCCCCGGCCCGAAGCGGCGAAGACCGAGCCGCCGAAGGCTGAACCGGGGAAGGCCGAATCGACGAAGGCTGAGCCAGCCAAGCCCGATGCGGCACGGACCAGCGGTTTCGGAGCCAGCCCCGGAACCACGCCACGGCCGAATACCGCCGTGACCGATGGGCCGATCATCGATTTGAAGGCCAAGCGGTTGCCTGATTCGCCGCAGGCGGCGAAGCCCGCCGCGACGGGCGCGCCCTCGGCTGCGTCCGAGACCAAGTCGTCCGGAGCGCCGGCCGCCGCCTCCGCCGGATTCAAGCCGGGGGACGCTAAGGCGGAGAGCAGGCCGACTTTCGGTGCCTCCAATGCCGGCACCTCCGAATCCGCCAAATCCGACCCCACGAAGTCCGACCCTGCCAAACCCGAAACCCCCAAGGCGGCCACCGGTGCCGCCCCGCGCATCAACCCGACGCCGGCTCCGGCTCCGGTCGCGCGCGGCCCGGGCTTCGGCTCCATCGCCACCGCCGGCCTGCTCGGCGGGGTGATCGGGGCCGGTCTGCTGTTCGGCGTCCAGCGCGCCGGCCTCGTTCCCGCCCAGGATGACGGCCGCCTCGCGGCGCTCGACCAGCGGATCGCCGCCCTGGCGCCGCGCGACGAGCTCGCGGGCCTCGACAAGCGGGTCGCGGCCAACGAGTCCGCCCTGAAGGCGGTGCCGGAGGCGGTCGCCACGGCCAAGCAGGCGCTGCAGAAGGCCAATGCAACGCCCGTTGCAGCCGGTGACGGCGTTGCAACGCCGTCGGCGGCTCCGGCCGACCTCGTCGCCCGGCTCGACAGCCTCGATCAGCGCGTCTCGGCGCTCCAGGAGGAGCCCGGCCAGCAGGGTGGCGACGCCACCAGGCTCGTGGCCACGCAGAGCGGCGCCGTGACGGCGCTGGACGAGCGGCTGAAGGCCCTCGAGGGCAGGACCGGCACGGGGCAGCCGGCGGCTCAACCCGACCTGACGCCGAAGCTCGCGGCGCTTCAGAGCGACGTGGACGCGCGCACCAAGGCGAATGCCGAGGCCACCGACGCGCTCGGACAGAAACTCGCCGCGCTCCAGCAGGCCCTCGACCAGCGCGTGAAGGCCGCCACCGAGGCGGTGCAGGCGGCGACCTCCGCGAGCCAGCAGGCGGTGGATGCCGGCAAGACCCAGGCGGCGGAAACCGCCAAGGCGGTGGAACGCCAGCTCCAGGCCCAGTCCGACAAGATCGCCGGTCTTGACAAGGCCGTGGCCAGCCGCGCCGACGCCGCCACGGTCCAGGCCGCGCTCCGGGTGGTCTCCGCCGACCGGATCGCCACCGCTCTCAACACCGGCGCACCCTATGCCGATGCGCTCTCCAGCCTGCGCAACCTCGAGCCGGGCGATCCGGCCCGTCTCACCGCCGTCGCTGTGTTCGCCGAGAAGGGCGCTCCCACGGCGCGCGGCCTCGCCGCCGAGTTCCGGCCGATCGCCGAGAAGATCGCCGCGGCGCGGCGGGCGGCACAGGGCCGCTCGGTGGCCGAGGGCGGGGATTTCAGTCAGAAACTCATGAGCATGGCCGAATCCATCGTCCAGGTGCGCAAGGTCGACACGCCCGCCGCCGCCGGTCCCGCGGGTCCGAGCGGCGATCCGACCGTGTCGATCCAGGATGCGCTGGACCGGGGCGACATCCAGGCCGCCGCCAAGGCGTTCTCCGCCCTTCCGGAGGAGAGTCGCGCGCAGGCCGGGGATTTCGGCACCAAGCTGACCTCCCGCGCCGCCGCCGGAGACGCCGCGCAGGGCTTGCTCGCCAAC
>JAKONB010000530.1 GCA_022702195.1 Beijerinckiaceae bacterium
ATGTAGTGGGTGTCGAGACCGTTGATGCGGATCATCATGGTCTTGGTGCCCCAATCCAGGTCGTTGAGGGCCTGGATGATGTTCTTGCGGGCCTGCTCCTTGTCGTCCGGGGCCACCGCGTCCTCGAGGTCGAGGAAGATCACGTCGGCCTTCGAGCTGGCGGATTTCTCCATGAAGGTCGGGTTGGAGCCCGGAACGGCGAGTTCCGAGCGATGGAGGCGGGGCGTCGCCTGCTGGATCAGGGTGAAGCTCATTTGGGTTTCCTTCCTTTGTTGTCGTGTTCTGATCGCTGACGTGACCCGGAGGTCGGGCCACCATACCGGTCGAGATGCGCTTGCGCGCCAGCGCCTCGTCGTTGTCCGAAAGCCGGCAACCACCTCTCGGGACGATGCGCTCGGCCGGGGGCCGCTTGCGGCCCCCGGGATCCTGGGAAAAACGCTTAGAGTGCCTCACAATACTCCCGATCGCTGCCGTTTCTCGCTGGAAGCAGGACGGCGTAGCGGGAGTTTTGTGAGAGACACTTAGCCCGTCGCGCCGAAGCCGACGGCAATGCAATTGATCGAGAGCAGCAGGGCGGATTTCACCGCCTCGCGCTGGTCCTCGTCCTCCTCCGAACGGAAGCGGCGCAGCAACTCGACCTGTTCGTGGCTGACCTGATTGATGGTCGGCAGGCGCCCATTGAGGCGGTCGCGGAACAGCGGGAAGCGCTCGGCGAGTTCACGGTCGCCGCTCACCCGAAGGGCCATCTCGCGGGTGAGCTCGTACTCGGCCTCGATCAGCGGGAAGATGCGCTCGCGCGCGCCCGCATCGGGGACGAGGCCGGCATATTCCCGGGCGATGCCGAGATCGACCATGAGCAGGGTCTTCTCCACCTCGTCGAGGATCAGCCGGAACGGCTTCGACTCTGCGAAGAGCCGCTTCAGCTGCGCCTCGCCCTGCGCGCCGCGCACGTCGAGGAAACTCTTGAGGCCGGAACCGACGCCGTACCAGCCGGTGATGACGTGCCGGTTCTGCGACCAGGCGAACACCCAGGGGATGGCGCGCAGATCCGACAGCGAGCGCGCCCCGAAGCGGCGGGCCGGGCGCGACCCGATATTAAGCAGCGCGATCTCGTCGAGCGGGCTGGCATGGCCGAAATAGGTGACGAGATCCGGGTGCTGGATCAGGTTCACGTAGGCCGCGCGCGAGGCGCCCGACAGGGCTTCGAGGCTGTCGTCAAACTCGTTGCGCGGGAGCTTGGCGGCCTCGCGCTCGGAGGCCAGGGCATGCTCGAATACCGAGGAGGCCAGGAGCTCCATCTGGTAGGCGGCGGTGCCCCGGTTGGCGTATTTGAACGAGACGACCTCGCCCTGCTCCGTGGTGCGGAAGCGGCCGTTGATCGAGCCCGGCGGCTGGGCGGCGATGGCCCGCGCGGTGGGGGCGCCGCCGCGGCTCACCGAACCGCCGCGCCCGTGGAAGAAGGCGATCGGCACGCCTGAGGCCTTGCCGAGCTGGGTCAGCTTGTCCTGCGCCTTGTACAGCTCCCAGTTCGAGGCGACGAACCCGCCATCCTTGTTCGAATCCGAGTAACCGATCATCACCTCCTGCACCCCGCCCTGCCAGCGGGTGGAGCGGCGCACCACCGGGATCGAGAACAGCTCCTTCATGATCGCCGGCGCGGCGCGCAGGTCGTCGATGGTCTCGAACAGGGGCACGATCGGCAGGCAGCAGATCTCGGTGCCGGCGCTGTCGAGGAAGTTGCCCGCCTCCTTGGCCAGCAGATAGGCGCCGAGGATGTCGGGCACCGAGCGGGTCATCGACAGGATGAACGAGCCGAAGGCCTCGCGGTCGAGCTGCTCGCGCATCTCGCCCACCAGCGCGAAGGTCTCCAGGGTCTCGCGGGCATCGTCGGGCAAGTCGTCGAAGGAGCGGTCGCCCTGGCGCGGGCGGGCCAATTCGTCGAGGAGCCACGTCTTCCACTCGGCCGATTCGAGATCGGGCGGCGTGCGGTTGGCGCCGTTCTGCTGGTTCCACAGGGCGTGGAGGGTCTTGGTCGTCCGCGTGGTGTTTTCGCGCAGGTCGAGGCGGACCGTCGAGAAGCGGAAGATCTCCACCATGCGCCGCACCGGCCGCACCAGATCGGTGGCCAGGGACGTGCATTTGGCGTCGATGAGCCCCTGCTCGAGAATGCGCAGGTCGTTGATGAGGCCGTCGGCGCTCGGATAATCCGGATCGGCCGAGCGCTGGCCCTTGTTGCGCAGGATGGTCGATTCGAGCTTGCGCAGGATGCAGGTGAGGAACTGCCGATAGGCCTCGCCCGGGTTGCGGCTGGCGATGGCGCGCCCGTCCCCGCTCTCCGCCAGCATCTGCGCCAGCTCGGTCTTGAACGAGGCCGGCACCGGCAGGGAGCGCTCGGTGAGCGACAGGGTGCGGCCGAGCGCGGTGACGCCGTCGCGGTAGCGCCGCAGGGAGGCGAGCGCGTTGCGTTGCAGGGTGGTGCGGGTGACGGACGAGGTGACGTAGGGATTGCCGTCGCGGTCGCCGCCGATCCAGGAACCGAACTGGAAGAAGGCCGGCACCTCGAACTTCTCGTCCGGGTAATAATGCGCCAGGCTCTCCTCCAGCGAGTAGAGGACCTCGGGCAGCATCTCGAACAAGGTCTCGTCGAAGAAGTGCAGCCCCCAGGCGACTTCGCGCTCGACGGTGGCCTTTTCCAGATGCAACTCGCCGGTCATCCAGACCAGTTCGATCTGGTCGCGCAGCTCGTTCATCAGGCCATTGCGCTCGCGCTCGGTCCAGCGCGGCAATTCGAGCTCGCGCAGGACCAGGTAGATCCGGCGGAACTTCTCCAGGACCGTGACGCGCTTGCCCTCGGTGGGATGCGCCGTGATGGTCGGCCGGATGCGGAGATCTTTCAGCAGCGCGTGGATCTGCGGCGCCTTGATGCCGTTGGCGGCGGCATCGGCCAAGACGGCGCTGAAGCTGCCGCTGAGAGCGGCGCGGCCCTTGGTGCGCTCCACCTGCCGGCGTCGGCGCATGGCGGCGTTCTGTTCGGCGATGGAGAGCAGCTGGAACCAGATCCCCTGCACCTGCAGCGCGCGGGCGAGGAGCTCGGGGGAGAATTCGGAGATGTTGGCGCGCCCGTGGAGCACGTCCTCCAATTCCGGCTCGTGCCGACGCGCCACTTCGAGCAGCGCGTGGAACAAGATGTCGAGGGCTTCCTTCGACGAGGTTCCGGTGATCACCGGCGGGGCGAAGCTGTGGTCGATGGGGCCGACAGGGGCGTGCAGGGTATCCGTCATGGACAGGGCCACCTCGAGAGGAGTTTCAGGCCGATCGACCGCGACGGAGGCGGACGATGGCGGTGCAGCCGCCCCGGTAGCATGGGACCGGCTGCGGGGACGATCAAGCATCCGGTTTTCTTAGGGACAGCCGCCGGTGCGGGTCCGTTTCTGGCAGAGCGAGCCGATTCATCGATCTGGCCGCTTTGGGCACAAGCGCGTTTCCCTCCCCCTGTGGGGAGGGATCGGGGATGGGGGTGGCTCCGCCAGCCTTCGCAGGCTGAGGGGTACCCAACCACCCCCAGCTCCAATTCCTCCCCACAAGCTCGATCGATCCCGGGCAGACCCGGGATCGACGGGGGAGGAAGGCCGCGGAGTGCTCCGATCCATGGATCCGGTCGCCACGCAGCGGGCGGCGACTACGCCGCCAGTTTGCGCATCACCTCGGCCACGGTGGTGCCGAACTCGCCGGGGCTCGGCGCCACGGTGAGGCCGTAGGAGCGCATGATCTCCGCCTTCTCGGCGGCGGAATCGCCGGTGGCCGAGATGATGGCGCCGGCATGGCCCATGCGGCGGCCCTTCGGGGCGGTGAGACCGGCGACGAAGCCCACCACCGGCTTCGACATGTTCTCCTTGATCCAGGCGGAGGCTTCCGCCTCCTGCGGGCCGCCGATCTCGCCGATCATCAGCACGGCCTTGGTGTCGGGGTCCTGCTCGAACAGGGCGAGATGATCGAGGAAGGACGAGCCGTTGATCGGGTCGCCGCCGATGCCCACCGAGGTGGTGATGCCGATGCCCTGTTCCTTCATCTGCGCGGCGGCCTCGTAGCCCAGCGTGCCCGAGCGCGAGATCACGCCGACATTGCCCTGGAGGTAGATGTGGCCGGGCATGATGCCGAGCATGGACTTGCCGGGCGAGATGATGCCGGCGCAGTTCGGGCCCACCACCATGGTGCGCT
>JAKONB010000546.1 GCA_022702195.1 Beijerinckiaceae bacterium
GACGGAGAGGGCCTCTCCGAGTTGGGCCAGGGTGTCGACCTCGCACTCGATCTTGACGAGGTGGCCCGCATAGGCCCGCGCCCGGGTGATGGCCGGGACGATGCCGCCGGCCACCGCCACGTGGTTGTCCTTGATCAGCACCGCGTCATCGAGGCCGAAGCGGTGGTTGGAGCCGCCCCCGGCCCGCACCGCGTGCTTCTCCAGGGCGCGCAGGCCCGGCGTGGTCTTGCGGGTACAGACGATCCGCGCCTTGCCGTGCGGGCGGGCCGCCTCCACCAGGGAGGCGGTGGCGGTGGCGACCCCGGACATCCGGCACAGCAGATTGAGGGCGACGCGCTCGGCGGTGAGAATGGCACGCGCCGGCCCCGACAGGCGGATCACCACGTCGCCCGGCGCCACGCGGGCGCCGTCGCCCCGCGCGATCTCCACCGACACCGCCGGATCGATCAGCCCGAAGGCGAGGGCGGCCGCATCGACGCCGGAGATCACCCCATCCTGCCGGGCGGCGATCACGCCGTTCATCCGGGCACTCGCCGGCACGATGGCGTCGGTGGTGACGTCGCCGGCCCGGCCGAGATCCTCCAGCAGGGCCGCGCGCACGATCGGCTCCACCAGGAGCCGGGGCAGGGGGACGAGATCGGTGTCGGACATGGCTCGGCTCTCACGGTGTTGGGGCCAGTGGCATCAGCGCGGCCCGGGCAACCCTGGACAACATCCACTCTTCCAGGCGGGCGACGCGATTCACGGATCGGATCGCATCGAGGATGAGCGCATCCCCCTCCCCCTGGCGGGGAGGGGTCAGGGATGGGGTGGGGGTGGTTCAGGATGAGACGGAGCGGTGCCTCCCGCCCCCCACCACCCCGCCAGCTTGATCGATCACGGGCAGGCCCGGGATCGACGGGGAAGGAGCGCGCGTCGCGCCGGTGACATCCGAAGCGGTCAGGCGTCGACCGGCTGCTCCGTCCGCACCGCATCCGCCATCGCGAAGGCCTCCGCCAGGGTGAGGGTGGTGTGCTGGGACGGCATCTGCTCCGGGTGGTCGCCGCGCCAATGCGCGCCGCGGCTCTCCCGGCGGAACAGGGCGGAGACCGCCACCAGGAATCCGGTCAAAGCCGCGTCGCCGCCCGTCCGCGCCAAGGGGGCGAGGTGCCGGACCGCGTCCGTGAGCCCCCCGGCCTCGCGCACCACGCCGACCTGCCGCTCCATCACGCTGCGGATCGCCGGCAGATCCTCGACCGGGCTTTCCCCGCCGATCCCTGCCACCGCCGGTCCGGGCATCGCCATGGCGGAGGCGGCCTCGGCGATCCAGGGCGCGAAGGCCATCGCCTCCAGGAGCGAGTTGCTGGCCAGCCGGTTGGCCCCGTGCAGGCCCGTGGAGGAGACCTCGCCGCAGGCGAACAGGCCCGGCACCGTGCTGGCGCCGTGCGCATCCACCATCACGCCGCCCATGTGGTAATGGGCGGCCGGGCGCACCGGGATCGGTTGCAGGCGCGGGTCGATCCCCGCCGCGGCGCAAAGGCCGGCGACGGTGGGAAACCGCGTGCCCATGCGGGCGCCGAGATCGCCCCGGCAATCGAGGAAGACCTCGCTGCCGCGCACCTGCGCCTGGAAGATCGCCCGGGCGACCACGTCGCGCGGGGCGAGGTCACCACCGGCGATGCCGGCCATGATCGGCGCGCCGACCGCGTCGATGAGCCGGGCGCCCTCGCCGCGCAGGGCCTCGGTGGCGAGCGGCATCGGGTCGGCCCCCACCGCCATGGCGGTGGGGTGGAACTGCACGAATTCCATGTCGCGCAGGGTGGCGCCGGCCCTGGCGGCCAGGGCCAGGCCCCGGCCGGTGGCGCCGCGCGGATTGGTGGTGGAGGCGTAGAGCGCGCCGAGCCCACCCGTGGCCAGCACCACGGCCCGGGCCGGAAGCCGGACCGTCACCCCGTCGCGCTCGCAGACCAGACCGGCGACCGCACCGTGGCGATCGCGCATCAGGTCGCGCGCGGTCGCAACCAGGACCGTGATGGACGGCGTGGCGGCGACGTGACGGACCAGGGTTTCCAGCACGAGGCGGCCGGTGGAATCCCCCCCCGCCCGCACGATGCGGCGACGCGAATGCGCGGCCTCCAGCCCGAGGGCCAGAGCCCCGGCGGCGTCCCGGTCGAACGGGGCCGCGAGGCCGACCAGCCAGTCGATGAGACCGGGGCCGGCCTCGGCCACGCGCCGCGCCACGTCGGCCTCGGTGAGCCCGGCGCCCGCGCTCAGGGTGTCGGCCGCGTGGCGTTCGGGTGCGTCGTCGGCGCCCATGGCGGCGGCGATTCCGCCCTGGGCCCAGCCGGTGGCGGTGCCGATCCCGAGCGGCGCGGCGGTGATCAGCGTCACCGGCCGAGGGGCGAGGCGAAGGGCGGTGGCGAGGCCGGCAATGCCGGCGCCGACCACCACGACCCGGTCGGCGCCGGGCCGCGCGAAGGCGAGGGGGGCGTGCGCGTTCATCGCGGCCGCACCGCCAGCATGCGCTCCACCGCCAGGCGGGCGCGATCGGCCAGGTCCGGCGCCACCGTGACCTC
>JAKONB010000007.1 GCA_022702195.1 Beijerinckiaceae bacterium
GCGGACCCTGACGTTGCCGGACAGCTACCAGGACCACAACACGCCGGACGCCATGTACGCCGAGGCCGGCCTCGACACCGCCGGCATCGTCGCCGCCGTCACCGGGGCGCTGCCCGAACGCAAGGCCGGATCGAGCCGACTGCGCCTCGCCTGAGACTCGTGTGCCTGTTTCCCGCACGGGTGATCCCGTGCGGGAAGTCCGCTGGTGTGGCGGTGCTGCGCTTGTCCCCCCCCTGTTTCGATGACAAAAGCGCTCGGTTGACGATCCGGGGCGTCATGGCTTCGTCGCGTCCATTGCTTTTCCTGAACCCACGAGAGAAATGCTACAGGCGACCTCCACCGGCCCATTCGACGCCGGCCCGGTTCTGATCACCGGCGCGAGCGGTTTCCTGGGCGCCGCCCTCGTCGACGTGTTCCGCAAGGCGGGCTTTCCCGTGCGAATCATGGTGCGCGCCTCCTCGCCGCGCACCAACCTGACCTGGACCGACGTCGAAATCGTCGAGGGCGACATGCGCGACCGTGCCGCGGTGGCCGTGGCGCTGAAAGGTCAGCGCTACCTCGTCCATGCGGCGGCCGATTACCGGCTCTGGGCACCCGATCCGGAGGAGATCGTCGCCACCAATCGCGACGGCGCCGTCATCCTCATGGAGGAGGCCCTGCGCGCCGGGATCACGCGCATCGTCTATACGTCGAGCGTCGCCACCATCAAACCACACGATGACGGCACCCCCGCCGACGAGACCCGGCCGCTCACCCCCGGCACCGCCATCGGCGCCTACAAGCGCAGCAAGGTGGTGTCCGAGCGCGTGGTCGAGGAGATGGCCGCGCGCAACGGCCTGCCGGTGGTCATCGTCAATCCCTCGACGCCGATCGGCCCGCGCGACGTCAAGCCGACGCCCACCGGGCGGATCATCTTGGAAGCCGCGCTGGGCCGGATGCCGGCCTTCGTCGATACCGGCCTCAACCTCGCTCATGTGGACGACGTCGCCCACGGCCACCTGCTGGCCCTGCAGCGCGGCCGGATCGGCGAGCGCTACATCCTCGGCGGCGAGAACGTGCTGCTGTCGCAGATGCTGGCCGACATCGCCGGCATGGTCGGTCGTAAGCCTCCGACCGTGAACCTGCCGCGCGCCGCCGTGTACCCGATCGCCTTCGTCTCGGAGCAGATCGCCCGCTTTACCGGCAAGGCCCCCTTCGCCACCATCGACGGCATCCGCATGTCGCGCTACCGCATGTTCTTCACCGATGCGAAGGCCCGGGCCGAACTCGGCTATACCGCCCGCCCCTACCGCGAGGGATTGTCGGACGCCATCGCGTGGTTCCGCCAGGAGGGGCGCCTCAAGTGAGTGCCATCCTCCAGACCGCCAGCGAGGCCCGCTCGGGCAAGGGGCACCGGGACGAAAACTTCCCCGTCGCCTCGCACCTGATCCATCCGCGCCATCGCGGGGCGATCCTCGCCTTCTACGATTTCGTGCGCGCCGGCGACGACGTTGCTGACCACACCGACTTGTCGCCCGAGCGTAAGCTCGCGCTGCTCGACGCGCTGGCCGATGCGCTCACCGGCAAGGGCTCGGCCGATCCGGTGGTGGAGCCACTCAACCGCGAGCTCGCCGCCCATGGCCTGGGGCCGACGCACGCGCTGGAACTGCTCGATGCGTTCCGCCTCGACGCCCGCAAGGCTCGCTACGCCACCTGGGACGAACTGATCGCCTATTGCCGGCTCTCGGCCATGCCGGTGGGCCGCTACGTCCTCGACGTGCATGGCGAGGATGCAAGCGTGGTCTGGGGGCCGTCGGACGCGATCTGCGCCGCCCTCCAGATCATCAACCACCTGCAGGATTGCGGGAAGGATTTTCGCGGCATCGACCGGGTCTATATCCCCCAGGAGACCCTCGACCGGCACGGGGCCACCATCGCTGATCTTGGGGCCGACCGGGCCTCGCCGGCCCTGCGCGCGGTGATCCACGAACTCGCCCAGCGCACCCTGGGACTGCTCGACGCGGGCGCCATCCTGCCCGACCTGATCGCCGACCTTCGCCTCAGCCTCGAGATCGCGGCGATCCACCGCCTTGCCGTCGTGCTGTGCCGCGGCCTGATGGAGCGCGATCCGCTGTCCGATAAAGTCCATCACGGCAAGGCCGCCTTCGCCCTCACCGCCCTGGGCGGGATTGCCACCACCCTGGCGCGCCGCCCGCTGCGGGGGCGTATCCTGCGCCGCTACGCCCAGCGCGCCGCGCGTCCCGGAGCCTACCCATGAGCGCCGCCGCCTCCCCGGCGCAGGACGCCGCGCCGGTCTCCGGCGACGCCCTGCCGGCCAAGTCCTCCTCCTTCTACACCGCCATGCGCCTGCTGCCGAAGGATCGGCGCGAAGCGATGTACGCGGTCTATGCCTTCTGTCGCGCCGTCGATGACGTCGCCGACGATGGCGGCCCGGCGGATGTCCGTGCTGCGGAACTCGATCGGTGGCGTGATGACATCGACGCCCTCTATGCCGGGTACCCGCCGGCCCGCGTGCGCGACTTGGTCGGACCCGTGCATCGCTACGGCCTGCTGCGGGCGGATTTTCAGGCTGTGATCGACGGCATGGCGATGGACGCCTTCGAGGACATCGTCGCGCCCGACGCCGCTACCCTCGACCTGTATTGCGACCGGGTTGCCAGCGCCGTCGGCCGCCTGTCGGTGCGCATCTTCGGCATTGCGGAAGCCGAAGGTATCGCCCTGGCCCATCACGAGGGCCGGGCACTCCAACTCACCAACATCCTGCGCGACATCGACGAGGATGCCGAGCGCAACCGCCTCTACCTGCCCCGCGAGGCGCTGGCCGCCATCGGGCTCACCGATCCGACCCCGCCTGAGGCCGTGGACCATCCGCGCATCGGCGAGGTCTGCGTCGCCCTGGCCCGCGAGGCCGAGGACCATTACGCCAAGACCTGGGCGATCATCGCCCGCTGCCCGCGCCGGGTCACCAAGGCGCCTCGCCTGATGGCAGCGGCCTACCGTCTCTATCTCGACGCCGTTCTGGCACGTGGCTGGGAGAAGCCCCGCGAACGGGTGAAGCCCGGCAAGGCAGCTCTCATCGTCGTCGCCCTACGCCACGGGATCCTCTGATGGCCGGAACGGTCCACGTCGTCGGCGCC
>JAKONB010000034.1 GCA_022702195.1 Beijerinckiaceae bacterium
CCTCTACGGCGACCTCGTCGAGAGCGGCCGCCTCCCCCTCCGGCCCGGCATCGGCCGGCTCGTGGCCGAGGCGCGGGCGGCGGGGCTCCGGCTCGCCGTCGCCACCACCACCAGCCGCCCCAATGTCGACCGCCTGATCGCGGTGAACTTCCCGGCGGGCGACGTGCCCTTCGACGTGATCGCCTCCGGTGACGAGGCGGCGCGCAAGAAGCCGGCGCCAGACATCTTCACCCTCGCCCTGGAGCGCCTCGGCGTCGCGCCTTCAGAGGCCATCGCGTTCGAGGATTCGGTGGCCGGTATCCGCTCGGCCCTCGATGCCGGCCTGCCGGTGCTCGCCACCCGCAGCCTCTACACCGAGAGCCACCGGCTCGAAGGCGCGTTCTCGGCGCTGTCCGATCTCGGCGAGCCCGGCGCCCCGCACCGACATCTCGCCGGCCACGTCTGGCCCGGCGGAATCGTCACGCTGGCGGCCCTGCGCGACTGGCATGCCAGCCTGCGTTAGAGCCGGTGCCGCAGGCGGCGGCGCTCGGCGGCCTTGCCCTCGGCCTTGCCCTCAGCCCGTGTGGCGAAGAGCATGGTCCCGGCCACCGTGCCGAGGATCGCCGCGAGGCCGAGCTTGAGCCAGCGCGGATCCGCCGCCATCACCCCGCCGCTCGCGCGGTCGTCGAAGCGGCCACGGGATCCCGGATCGGTGTCGACGGGCTCGTGGAGATTGTCCGCGCGCTGGCGGTTGGCGGCCCTGCTGGTCATCTCACCCTGATAGTCGTTGCGTGCGAGGAAGCCGTCGATCCAGCCGGGCACGAGCATGTTGCCGACGATCGCCTTCCAGGCCGAGGCACCGACCCACATCTCGCGGGGGGCGGTCATGGCCGCGTGGAAGACGTGCCGGGCGATGGTCTCGGGCTGATAGATCGGCGGCACCGGTTCGGGCTCACGCGGCAGGACCGAGCGCGCCCAGCCGAATTGCGGGGTGTTCACCGCCGGGAGCTGCACCATGGTGAGACGGATCCGGCTGCGGTCATGCAGCAATTCGCTGCGCAGGGAATCGGTGAAGCCGCGCACGGCCGCCTTGGCCGCGCAATAGGGCGCCTGGAGCGGGATCGACCGATAGGTCAGGGCCGAGCCGATCTGGACGATGGTGCCGGCATCGCGTCGGCGCATGTGCTTGAGCGCGGCCAGCGTCCCGTGAACCTGCCCCAGATAGGTCACCGCCGTGACGCGGGCGAATTCGTCAGGGGTGGTCTCCTGCACGGGGGCGTAGACCGTCACCATGGCGTTGTTGACCCAGACGTCGATGCCGCCCCACTCGGCCGCCACCGCGTCGGCGGCCTCCACCATCGCATCGGGATCGGCGACGTCGGCGGCGAAAGCCATCGCCCGTCCGCCGGCCCCCTCGATGGCGCGGATCGTGCCAGCGAGCCCGGCTTCACCGCGGGCGATCGCAGCCACGTTCCACCCGGCCCGGGCGAATTCCACCGCGATGGCGCGGCCGATCCCGGCGCTGGCTCCGGTGATCACGACCGTCTGTCTGCTCGGCGAGGTGCGCGTCATCGAAATCCGGCTCGTGGCTTGCGGGCGGGCGATCCGCCCCTTTCCGTGTGCCTTGCCAACGCGAAGCGCGCCGGATCGGTCCCTCCCCCGCCCCATCGTCGTCCCGCGCGATGCCGCGCCGCGCAATTGTCACGGCGGCAGGGCGCGGCCTATAAGCCGGTCAAACCCCGATCATGCCGACGCCGTGGACGAGCCGCTCCGGTCGCCGGCCTCATCGTTCACGCTCTCAGATCCTCTCGAAGGTCACGCCATGGCCGGCCATTCCCAGTTCAAGAACATCATGCACCGCAAGGGCCGCGTCGATGCGGTCCGCTCGAAGCTGTTCGGCAAGCTCGCCCGCGAGATCACGGTGGCGGCCAAGCTCGGCCTGCCCGATCCGGCCATGAATGCCCGCCTGCGCGCCGCCATCATCGCGGCCCGCGCCGAGAACGTGCCCAAGGACAATATCGAGCGCGCGATCAAGAAGGCGTCCGGCGCCGATGCCGAGAGCTACGACAAGATCCGCTACGAGGGCTACGGCCCCGGCGGCGCGGCCCTCATCGTCGAGGCGCAGACCGACAACCGCAACCGCACCGCCTCCGACGTACGCTCGGCCTTCACCAAATCCGGTGGCAGCCTCGCCGAGACCGGGGCCGTCTCCTTCATGTTCGACCATGTCGGCGTGGTGGAGTTCGACGCCAAGGTGGCGGATGCCGACACGATGCTGGAAGCCGCCATCGAGGCTGGCGCCGACGACGTCCGCTCCGACGAGACCGGCCACGAAGTGACCTGCGCGCAGGACGCTTACGGCGAGGTCTCGAAGGCGCTGGAGGCCCGCTTCGGCGAGCCGCGCCGCACCGCCCTGGTCTGGAAGGCCCAGAACACCATCGAGGTGGATGACGAGACCGGCGAAAAGCTGCTGCGCCTCGTGGAGGTGATCGAGGACCAGGACGACGTCCAGAACGTCTTCGTGAACTTCGCGATCTCGGACGCGCTGATGGAGAAGCTCGCGGGCTGAGGCCCGGAGCTTACCTCAGAACTCGACACCGGCTTTCACCCGGAGCGTATGGCGCTCGAACTGGTTGAGGCCGAATTCTCGGCCGGACAGGGCGGGACCCGTGTCCCGCCCCCAGATCTGGGGGGAATACGCAAGCGTGATCCAGGCCTTCTCGCTGAAGCGGTGATGCAGGGCCGGCCCGAGGAAGAGCGCCTCGCTGGAGAGCCGGTTGAGGAAGGTGCCGTCATAGCCCCGGAGGTAGCGCAGCTCCGGGCCGAGATAGGTCGAATCCCCAAGCTTGGTGATCAGCACCCCCGACAGGGTGAGGGTCGAGCTGCGATAGCCCTCCCCCGCGCCGCGCTGACGCCCGGCCGCCGGATCGAAGCTGACATTGCCGCCGTACCAGAGCTTGCCGGGCACGATCTGCCAATCGAACTGCAGGACGTTCTCGAAATCGAAGATGTCGGCGCCGCGCCCCTCGATGGGCAGCACGCGGGCAAAGCGCGGCCGCGTCTCGATGGCCACTCCGAACGGATGCTCGGTGGTGCTCTTGAGGAATTGGTATTTCACCTCGAGCGAGACGCCATCGAACGTGCCGGCATTCCGATCGTCGAGATCGAGGACGTTGCGGACGCGGTGGTGGTCACCGAACAGGCCGAGTTCGACGCTGAGATGATCGGCGGGATTGTACTGGTACCCGAACTTGGTCGACACCGATTCGTAGCCCGTGGGTCCCGGACCGGCGCGGCGCTTGCCGATGCGCGTCACGGTGTCGAGCACCACCTCCTGCTCGCCCGCGTCGCCCGCATCGGCCCCCTCGGTGAAGCCGAACAGATGCTCGGTGTCGATCGCGTCCGGCTTGGGCTTGCTCCCCGATCTCGCCTCGGGCGTGGCCTCGGATCTGGCGGCGGCAACGGCCGGGCCGCTCAAGGGTTGGGCCTGCGCCGGCATGGCCGGCGCAAGTCCCGGCACGAGCAGGCAGAGGGCGAGACCCTGGCGCAGTGACGGCATCGGCGACGGGCCCCGTGTCGCGCGACCGTGCCGACCGGCCCATAGACCATGCCGGCGCCCGCGAAGCCTGCGGCAGACTTGCCACAAGCCCCCATAAACGCCCGGAACGCCGGCGATTCCCGGAAGACCCGCTCGCCCTGGACGTGCGGCCCGCGATCGGCCCCATCCCGGGTGAGCGGCCTGCGCGGCGGAGGCGGGCGCTTCAGCCGCGACGCCTGCGCCGTTCACGCAGCGGCTCGGACTCGAGAAGCCGCGGACGGAGAAGCAGATAGGGCTCCTCGCTCTGGGGGAGGAGTTCCTCCTTGCGAGGCCTCGGTCTGAGGGCATTCGCGCGATGGATGAGCCGTCTGGCCGAGCCGGAGGCTCGCCGCCGCATTGTGGGCCACCACCAGAGAACGACGAAGGCCGCGAGGCTGCCGAGGCCGATGCCCACGGATCCCCAATGCGGGGCCGATTCCACCATCATGACGCTCAAACCGCACAGGGCGATGGCGGCGGCCAAGCGTTTGGGTGCGAGCGAATCCCGGGCCATGATGACGGAATCTAGCACGGATCGATCACCAAACGCTTAACCGATCCCGGCGCTTCCTCCGCTCCCCGCACGATCATGGCCGGGGAGGCGCGATCCGCAGCGGGGCGGTGGGGCGCCGGATTGGCATAAGGCCCCGTTCACGATATGTCCTTATGGCTCGACGAGGGGGGCCGTGCCGCGCCCCGGAGCAGCCCGATTCATGACCGACACCGTCCGCATTCTCGGCATCGATCCGGGCCTTCGCCGTACCGGCTGGGGGCTGATCTCGGTGGTGGGCACCCGCCTGTCCTACCTCGATTGCGGGGTCGTCACCTCGGACGGGGACCTGCCGCTCGCCCTGCGTCTGCGCGAGTTGCACGAAGGCATCACCCGGGTCGTGCACGGCCTCTCGCCGGACGAGGTCGCCGTGGAGGAAACCTTCGTCAACAAGGACGCGCAGGCGACGCTGAAACTCGGGCATGCCCGAGCCATCGCGCTCCTCGTGCCGGCTTTGGCCGGGCTCCCGGTCTCGGAATACGCCGCCAACCTCGTGAAGAAGACGGTTTGCGGCTCGGGCCATGCCGAGAAGAGCCAGATTCAGGCGATGGTGAAGTTCCTGATGCCCACCGCCACCTTCCGGACGGCGGACGCGGCCGACGCCCTGGCCATCGCGGTGACCCACGCGAATCATCGCGGCGCCCATGCCCTGCGTCGCCTGCACGCCCCCGTGGCCGGCGCCAGCGCGCTCGCCGCCGCCCGCATCGCGGCCGCGCTCGCGAAGGCGTGAGAGGGCTTCACGACATTCCCGATCACCGCCGATGATCCCGCGCCGGAGGACGGCGCGGCGAGAGACGCTTCGCGCATCGGCCCGAAGGGGAAATCCCGCTCCCCGGGAAAAAGCCGAGGCATCCCAAGACCCTGAGCACCGCCCGGATCGGCGGCGTACGGCCTTCGGGGGAAACCACCGCGAGGCCAGGAGCCCCCCGCCCCATCCTGGAGCCGGTTTCGCAGGACATAGCGGAGAGAAATCGCCTCCCCGTGGGGATGCGCCGAGGTCAGGATTAGAACAATTCTTATCGACACGTCGCCTTTATCGTAAGAGAAGGAATTCTATCTTGACCAATCTGGCGCATCGGGATGTGCCGCGACGGTGACCAGTGATGACGGAACGGCGGCAGGCTCAAACGCATAAGATCATTCTCCCGACGCATTGCCGGAATGAACAAAGCACGGAATTTCATGCTGTCACCGAAGAGTTGTCGGTGGCCGGCATCCACTTTCGATCCGCCATCGTGCCCCGCGCCGGAGAAGCGCTCACCTGCACCATTCGCCATGTCGGCGAGGTGCGCGGCGAAGTGGTCCGCTCCGACAAGGGGATGTTCATCCTCCGCGTGGTGGCGGAACGGGCGCACATCGCATGCGTCATGCGCAAGATGGTGCTGCTCTCGGCCGAGCAGAGATCCTAGCGCATCGTCCCGAAAATCGGATCCGGAGCGATGCTCCAGGCTCTTGATTTGGCATCGTCTTCTTCCGAAAGCCGGGGGCCGCCTTTCGGGACGATGCTTGAGGGCGTTTTCCCTGGTCCCTGGATCACGGAAAACGCTCTCTCTCTTTGCTGAGGATCGCGATGTCTCCTGCCGAACCGGCAACCACGTCGGCGAAGAATGCCCTGGTCCGCGCCCATCCGGGCCTGAAACCGGGCTGGAGCGAGGCATCGTCCCGGCCGCCTCGCGCGGCGCTCCGGGCTCGATGTCCGGGACGCCGCACGGGGCGGCATGGCCGATGGCGGCTTGCTGCGTTGACCGGGCGGAGGCCGCATCAGGGGGCCACCTTGAACTCCCCTTCGAGGCGCAGCGAGACCTCGTCGCCCACCAGGGGCAGATAGGCGCTGATGCCGAAATCCGAGCGCTTGATCACCGCCCGCCCGTCGAACCCGACGGTGTACCCCTTGTCGACCGGATGAAGCCCCGCCTGGTTGAAGGTGGCGTCGAACGAGACCGGCTTCTCGACGCCCTTCAGCGTGAGGGTGCCGTTGATCCGCGCCGTGGTCGGGCTGGTGGGCTCCACCGCCGTGCTGACGAAAGTTGCGGTGGGGAATTTCGCGGCGTCGAAGAAATCCGGCCCCTTCAGGTGTCCGTCGAGCTCCGCGTTGAGGCCGGTGACGCTGGCGATGCCGATCGCCACGCGGATGCGGCTCTTGGCCGGCGCCTTCGGGTCGAGCTCGGCCCGCGCCGTCACGTCGGTGATCTGCCCGTAATAGGTCGAGTAGCCGAGATGGCTCACCGACCAGGTGATCTTGC
Source organism: Beijerinckiaceae bacterium (assembly GCA_022702195.1). Lineage (GTDB taxonomy): Bacteria > Pseudomonadota > Alphaproteobacteria > Rhizobiales > Beijerinckiaceae > Methylobacterium. The sequence continues at coordinate 6,350 of JAKONB010000034.1, forward strand.
CATGGGCGGAATCCAGCACGTAGGAGCCGGGGCGGACCTGGTTCGGATCGGTGGTGGGGGTTGCGGACGGCGCGTCCTGCGAGCCCGCGGGCACCTCCTGCCCCCGTGCGGGCAGGCTCAGCCCGAGCGACAGGGCCAGCCCGGCCCCCGCCAGGCTTCGACACGCCCCCGAAGCGGCGTATCGGGCGATTCTCGATCCACGCGTCATAAAGCCCCCTCTCTCTGCGGCCTGCCGGCTTCCCGACCCGGACATCGCCGTCCTCCCCTGATAAGAGACTTCCCATGATCGGCAAGCTGAAGGGCGTGGTGGATTCCTACGGGGAGGATTTCGTGATCCTCGACGTGCAGGGGGTCGGCTACGTGGTGCATTGCTCGGCCCGCACCCTCCAGCGGATGCCTGCCATCGGCGAGGCCGCGAGTCTGGCCATCGAGACCTATGTCCGCGAGGACATGATCCGCCTCTACGGGTTCCGCTCCGACCCCGAGCGCGAGTGGTTCCGCCTGCTCCAGACCGTGCAGGGCGTCGGCTCGAAGGTGGCGCTTGGCCTGCTCTCGGTGCTGGAGCCCGACGCCCTCGCATCCGCCATCGCCATGGGCGACAAGACCGCCGTGGCCCGCGCCCCCGGCGTCGGCCCGCGGCTGGCAGCGCGCCTCGTGGCCGAACTCAAGGACAAGGCCCCGGCCTTCGCGCCCCTCGACCCGGCCCTGATCGCGCTGGCCGGCTCGGTGGAGGAGCGCACCGCGCCCCAGCCCGTGGCGGATGCGATCTCGGC
>JAKONB010000040.1 GCA_022702195.1 Beijerinckiaceae bacterium
GCGGACAGACCGTGGCGCTCATCGGCGAATCGGGCTCGGGCAAGAGCGTGACCCTGCGGGCGATCATGCGGCTCAACCCCGAGCGCAAGACCCGGATCGGCGGCGAGATCCGTGTGGCCGGCCAGGACGTGATGGCGCTCTCGTCCCGGGGGCTGCGCGATCTGCGCGGCCGGGCCGTGGCGATGATCTTCCAGGAGCCGCTGCTCGCCCTCGACCCGGTCTACACGGTGGGCCGGCAGATCACCGAGGCGATCCGCCAGCACGAGCGGATCGGCGCGGCGGCGGCGCGCCAGCGTGCGCTCGAACTCTTCGAGCGGGTCCGCATTCCGAGCCCGGAGCGGCGCCTCGACGCCTATCCGCACGAGATGTCGGGGGGCATGCGCCAGCGCGCGATGATCGCCCTGGCTCTGGCCTGCCGGCCGAAGGTGCTGCTCGCCGACGAGCCGACCACGGCGCTCGACGCCACGGTGCAGATCCAGATCCTGCTGCTGCTGCGCGAATTACAGGCCGAACTCGGGCTCTCCACCATCTTCGTCACCCACGATCTGGGGGCGGCGGTGGAGGTCGCCGACCGGATCGCCGTGATGTATGCCGGCCGTATCGTCGAGGAGGGGTCCGCCCGCGACGTGGTGCTGAACCCGCACCACCCCTACACGATCGGCCTGCTGCGCAGCCGCGCCGACGGGGCCTTGGCCAAGGGCTCGCGCCTCAAGACCATTCCGGGCAGCCCGCCGGATCTAGCCAACCGCCCGCCCGGCTGCCCCTTCGCCCCGCGCTGCTTCCTGGCCGAGGAACGCTGCCGGGTGGAAGCCCCCGCCTCCGTGGCCGTCCAGCCTGGCCACCGCGCCGCCTGCTGGCGCACGGAGGCCGCGCAGGCGGCCTTCGAGGGGGACAGGGCACCGATGCCGGAAGCCGCCGCCGTCTGAGCACCCGCCAGCCGGGCTCGCCGGGATCGTGCCCCGGCTGGCGTCAGGCGGCCCGCACGGTCTGGAGAAAGTGCTCGACCTCCTGGTTGAGCTGCTCCGATTGGCGCGAGAGTTCGGAGGCCGAGGCGAGAACCCGCGCCGCGGCGCCGCCGGTCTCCTCGGCGGCAGTGGCCAAGCCGACGATGTTGCCCGTCACCTCCCCGGTGCCGGTGGCGGCCTGCGCCACGTTCCGGACGATCTCCTGGGTCGCCGATCCCTGCTGCTCGCTCGCCACGGCGATGCTCGCCGCGACCGTGCTGATCTCCCGGATCCGGGTCGCGATGCCGTCGATCGACGACACCGCGTGGCCGGTGGAACTCTGGATGCGGCCGATATGACCGGTGATCTCCTCGGTGGCCCGGGCGGTCTGGCTCGCCAGTTCCTTCACCTCGGTGGCCACAACGGCAAAGCCTCGGCCCGCCTCGCCGGCCCGGGCCGCCTCGATGGTGGCGTTCAGCGCCAGCAGGTTGGTCTGGCTCGCGATGTTGGAGATCAGCCCGACCACGTCGCCGATCCGCGAAACGGCCTCGGACAGGTCCTTGACCTGATCCGCGGTCCGATCGGTGTCCGACACGGTGCTCTGCGCCAGGGCCGAGGAGGCCGCGATCTGGCGGGCGATCTCCCGCACGCTGGAACCCAGCTCCTCCGCCGCGACCGCCACGGTGCCGACATAAGTGGCCGCCTGTTCGGCCGCCGCCGCGACGCCGGTGGATTGCGCGGCGGTCTCGGTGGCCGTGGCCGCCATGGATCGCGCCGTCAGCTGCAGTTCATTGGCCGAGGACGAGACCCGGCCGACGATGCCGCCCACCGCCCGCTCGAAATCATCGGCCAGGGCGAGCATGGTGCGCTGGCGCTCGCCGGCGGCGGCCTCGTCGGTGAGACGTTTCATCTCCGCCTGATCCAGGGCCTTGCGGGCCACCATCGCCCGGATGCCCTCGACGGCCCGGCCCACCGCGCCGATCTCGTCGTGGCGGCGCGCCTCCACGATCTCGGCCTCCACCTCGCCCCGAGCCATGCGCTCGAGCACGCCCACCAGGCGGTTCATCGGACGGGCGATGGTCACGGCCATCAACCGACCGACCGCGAGGGCGAGCAGCAGCAGCACGATCACGGTGGTGGCCATCATGATCCTGGCCAGGGATTCCACCGGCGCGAAGGCGCTGGCGCGGTCCGCCGAGAGGGCGATGTACCAGTCGAGGGCAGGGGGCAGGTTGGGCACGCGGGCGAACACCGTCAGGGTCGGCCGACCGCCCTCGAGGGTTTCGATTGGGGCGGCATCCGGCCTGGGCTGCGCACCGGCGATCAGCTCCGAGAGCGGCTTGCCGACGAGTTCGGCGCGCGGATGAATCAGGAGCTTGCCGGCGCCGGACACGAGGTAGGCGTAGCCGTGCCCGCCGGTATCGACCTCCTGGATCATGCGCGAGAGCGCGCCGAGGTCGAAATCGCTGCCGACGACGCCGAGGAACGTCCCGGTGTCGTCGCGCACCGGCGCCGAGGCCGTGATCGTGAGCTGGCGCGTGCTGGCGGCGAGGTAGGGCTCGGTCAGGATCGGGCCGCCGGCCGCGACCGCGCCCTTGAACCAGGGCCGCTGGCGGGGATCGTAGCCGGGCGGGATCTCGCCCTTCGGCATCTTGGTGTAGAAACCGTCGGTGCGTCCGAAGGAACTGAGCAGGAACGATTCCCGCGCGATCGGCGCGCCGAGGACGCCGTCCGCGCCCGGGCCGGCGCCGATGACGGCGATTTCCTCGGCCATCAGGCGGGTCAGGTTGAGCTTGCCCCGGAGCCAGTTGCCGACGCTGGAGGCGGCGGTCTTGCTCAGGTTCGACATGCCGCTGTCCACGTCGACCCGCAGCATCGCGGATTGGGACACGTAGACATACGCCGAGCACGCGATGAAGGCCGTGCAGACGATGGCGAGAATGAAGGCCGTCGCCCGGCCGGATACGCCGAGCCGCAGACGAGACCATCTCGAGGCCGCCGTCAAACTCACGAAGTTCTCAGACACGCCGATCTCCGATAAACAGAAGACGACGATCCGATCGTCGCCGGCCTGCTCTTACCGGTCCAGGCTTAAGATCGGCTAAAATCGCGTCGTAGATCGCGGCACCGCATCCTCTCTGCCTGGTGAGGTCGGGCGGCGAACGCGACCGGGGGCGTCTTTTACGCCGCGCCGAGGCCCCGCCGCGCCCGCCGCCGCTGGAGATACAGGCTCGCCCCCAGCGCCGTGGCGATCACCGCGAGCGACATCCCCGTGGTGAGGGTGCCGAGCGCGTAGATCTCCGGCGTGGTGACCGTCGTCGTCAGTCCCTGCAACTCGAGTGGCAATGTGTTGCGGCCGCCGATGGCCTGGCTGGTGCGGGCAAGTTCATCGAAAGACAGGGTGAATCCGAACAGGGCGACGCCCACCAGGGACGGCGCGAGGATCGGCACGACGACATTGCGCACCGTCTGCGGTCCGGTGGCGCCGAGATCCCGCGCCGCCTCCTCGTAGGCCGGGTCGAAGCGGTTGAAGACCGCGAACATGATCAAGAGGCCGAAGGGCAGGGTCCAGGTGAGATGCGCGCCCAGCGCCGAGCTGTAGAGCCCCATCACCGTGCCGTGTTCCTGGAGCCAACCCCAGCCGGTGGCGGCGGCGGCCCCTTTCACCGCCTCGTCGAGGAGCCGGAATTCGAGGCCGATGCCGAGCGAGACCACGATGGAGGGCACGATCAGGCTCGCCACCGCCACGGTGAACAAAGCGCCCTCGCCGCGAAAGCGCTTGCGGAAGGCCAGCCCCGCGAAGAACGCGATGCCCACGGTGAGCAGCATCACCACGAGGCCGAGGCGCAGCGAGCGCCACAGGGCGCCCCAGATGTCGACGATGCCGAGCCCGGCCCAGAGCTTGCCGAACCAATGGGTCGAGACCCCGTTCATCGGGAAGGTGAGGCCGCCCTGCGGCCCCTGGAAGCTGAGCGCCAGGATGGTCAGGGTCGGTCCGTACAGGAAGGCGACGAACAGGCAGAAGAACGCCGCCAGCCCGTAGAAGGCGGCGGAGCGGGGGCGGTCGCTCATCCTAGAGTTCCTTCCTCAGATCGATGAGCCGGGTCATGGCCGCGATCATCACCATCACGGCGGCCAGCAGCACGATGGCGTTGGCGGCCGCCGCCGGGAGTTGCAGCGCCGACATCTGCACCTGGATGACCTTGCCGACGGAGGCGATCTGCTGGCCGCCCATGACGCCGACGGTGACGAAATCGCCCATCACCAGGGTGACGACGAAGATCGACCCGATGGCGATGCCGGGCTTGGTCAGCGGCACCACCACGTTCCACAGGGTCTGCCAGCCGGTGGCGCCGGAATCGTAGGCCGCCTCCAGCAGCGACCGGTCGATCCGCGCCATGCTGTTGAAGATCGGCACGATCATGAAGACCGTGTTGAGGTGGACGAAGGCCAGCACCACCGAGAAGTCGGAATAGAGCAGCCCCTCGATGGGCGACTTGATGATCCCCATCCCCATCAGCGTGTCGTTGACGAGGCCGTTGCGCCCGAGCAGCGGGATCCACGAGATCATGCGGATCACGTTCGAGGTCCAGAACGGGATCGTGCAGAGGAGGAAGAGGGCCATCTGCATCGTCTTCGAGCGCACGTGGAAGGCCACGAAATACGCCACGGTGAAGCCGATCAGCAGGGTGAAGCCCCAGGTCAGCGCGCAGAATTTCAGGGTGGAGAGGTAAGTGCGGAACGTGGTGCAGAGATCGCCCGCGGCGCAGCCATCGAACACGTCGACGTAGTTCTGCAGGGTGAAGGCCGGGATGATCTCGTACTCGTTGTACTCCCAGAAGCTCACCATCAGGGTGAGCAGCAGCGGCACCACGAAGAACACCAGGAACACGAGGGCCATCGGCGCCGCCTGGAGATAGGCCAGCGCCTGCCGGCGGCGGGTTTTCGCGGTGAGGCTCGCCGGGGCCGGAACGGCGGGCGCTGGGGCGGAAGCGGAAAGGGCGATGTCGGTCATGGCTCTACCTGCGTGACGCGCGAATCCCTTCCCCCGCAGACGGGGGAGGGGTTCGATGTCGAGCTTTCCTCACGCGGCGATGAACTCGTTCCACTTGCGGACCATGTAGGTGTTCTCGTCCATCACCGCGTTCCAGCAGGCGACGCCGCCCATGCGGGCGTCGAACGAGCCGCCGTCGCGGGTGGCGCCGGCCTTCTCCAGCACGCTGCCGTCCGGACCCTTGATGTCCTGCGCGGCGGGCTTGCCCTCCATCCAGTAGGCCCATTCGTAGGGCTCCATCTGGGTCTTGGCGGTCTCCAGCACCGCCGAGTAGTAGCCCTGGCGGTTGAGATAGGCACCGGCCCAGCCGGACAGGAACCAATTGATGAAATCGTAGGCAGCGTCGAGCTTCCGGCCTGACAGCGTTTTAGGCAGGCCGAAGCCGGTGGCCCAGGCGCGGTAGCCTTCCTTGAGCGGCTGGTAGGTGCAGGCGACGCCCTGGGAGCGGACCTTGGTGACGGCGGGCGACCACATCGACTGGATCACCGTCTCGCCCGACGCCATCAGGTTCACGGATTCGTTGAA
>JAKONB010000045.1 GCA_022702195.1 Beijerinckiaceae bacterium
GATGACGGCGGTCCCGCTGAAATGCGCCGGGCCGAACTCGCGCGCTGGGGCGCCGATATCGACGCCCTCTATGCCGGGCGGCCCGCGCTCCGCGTCCGCGATCTGGTCGAGCCCGTCCGCCGCTACGGTCTCCTGCGGGAGGATTTTCACGCCGTGATCGACGGCATGGCCATGGACGCGTTCGAGGACATCGTCGCCCCCGACGAGGCCACCCTCGACCTCTACTGCGACCGGGTCGCAAGCGCCGTCGGGCGCCTGTCCGTGCGTATCTTCGGGGTTCCCGAGGCCGAGGGCGTCGCGCTAGCCCATCACGAGGGCCGCGCGCTCCAGCTCACCAACATCCTGCGCGACATCGACGAGGACGCCGAGCGCGGCCGCCTCTACCTGCCCCGCGAGAAGCTCGCTGCCATCGGCCTTGCCGATCCGACGCCTCAGGCCGCCATCGCCCATCCCCGCATCGGCGAAGTCTGTGCCGCCGTCGCGGAGGAGGCGAAGGAGCATTACCGCGAGACCTGGGCGATCATCGCCCGCTGCCCGCGCAAGGTCACCAAGGCGCCCCGTCTCATGGCGGCGGCCTACCGGCTCTACCTCGACGCCGTGCTGGCGCGCGGTTGGGCCAAGCCCCGCGCCCGGGTGAAGCCGGCCAAGGCCGCCCTCGTCGCCGTCGCCCTGCGTCATGGGATCGTCTGATGGCCGGTACCGTCCACGTCGTCGGCGCCGGGCTCGCCGGGCTCTCGGCCGCCGTGGCGCTGGTGGAATCCGGTGCGCAGGTCGTGGTCCACGAGGCCGCCAAGCAGGCCGGCGGCCGCTGCCGCTCATATTTCGATCCGGCGCTTGGCCTGACCATCGACAACGGCAACCATTTGCTGCTGTCGGGCAACACTTCCGCCCTCGGCTTCATGAAGACCATCGGTGCGCCGGCCGATGCCCTGACCGGGCCGGACGAGGCCCTCTTCCCATTCGCCGACCTCAAGACCGGAGAGCGCTGGACCCTGCGCCCCAATGCCGGCCGGGTGCCATGGTGGGTGCTCCGCTCCGACCGCCGGGTGCCGGGCACCCGCGCGAGCGACTACCTCGCGCCGCTCGGTATTCTCAAGGCCGCCGCCGGGAAGGCGCCGGGACAGGGCGGCACCATCGGCGAGGCCATGGCCTGCGAGGGGCTGCTCTATGACCGCCTGTGGCATCCCGTGCTGCTGGCCGCCCTCAACACCGAGCCGAAGGAGAGCGATGTCGGCCTCGCCGCGACGATCCTGCGCGAGACCCTGGGCGCCGGCGGCAAGGCCAGCCGGCCGCTGGTCGCCGTGGGTGGCCTCTCGGCGGCCTTCGTCGATCCGGCCGTGTCCTACCTCGAACGGCGCGGCGCGACGCTGCGGTTCGGGCACCGCCTGCGCAGTCTGACCTTCGGCGAGGGCCGCATCGATGGGCTGGTCTTCGGCAACGAATCGCTGGCGCTCGGACCCGACGATTCGGTGGTGCTCGCCTTGCCCCCCTGGGTGGCGGCGGACCTCGTTCCGGGCCTGCCCGCGCCGCAGGCCTATCGCTCCATCGTCAACGCACATTTTGCTGTGGTTCCGCCACCCGGGGCACCGCTGGTACTCGGCGTGGTGAACGGATTGACCGAGTGGCTGTTCGCCTACCCGGATCGTCTGTCGGTGACGATCAGCGGCGCGGATCGGCTGCTCGACGTCTCGCGCGAAGACTTGGGCGCCCAAATATGGGCCGAGGTCTCGACTTTGTGCGGACTTGCACCGGAACGGCCAAGCTGGCAGATCGTCAAGGAGAAGCGGGCGACCTTCGCGGCGACGCCCGAGGAAGCCGCCCGCCGGTCAGGCGCCGTCACGGCTCACCGGAATCTCGTCCTGGCAGGCGATTGGACCGCGACCGGCCTGCCATCGACGATCGAAGGCGCGATCCGGTCGGGAACGACCGCCGCGCACGCACTCGCCTCCCTGGCGGACGAGTGCGCACGGGCACGCGCGCGCGGCGCGGCTTGAGGTAAGGCGGCGGCCGAGGGGCCGGTAGGATCGAGGACGATGCGAGAGGCATTCAGGAAGGTCGAGGCGCTGCAGCGCCCCAAGACGCAGGAGATCTCGATGGAGGACGTCGAGCGCGGAATCACGCGCGCGACGCAGGCCCTCACGGCGCTCTCCCACGCGGACGGCCATCTCTGCTTCGAACTCGAAGCCGATGCGACGATCCCGTCCGAATACATCATGTACCACTACTTCCGGGCGACGCCGATCCCGCCGGATCTCGAGGGCAAGATCGGCAATTACCTGCGCCGCACCCAGGCCAAGCATGGCGGCTGGGCCCTTGTCCATGACGGCCCGTTCGACATGAGCGCCAGCGTCAAGGCCTATTACGCCCTCAAGTTCATCGGGGATTCCGTCGAGGCACCGCATATGCGCCGCGCCCGCGAGGCCATCCTCTCGCGCGGCGGCGCCGCCAATTCCAACGTCTTCACCCGCTTCCTCCTCGCCCTGTTCGGACAGGTGCCGTGGCGCGCCGTGCCGGTGATGCCGGTGGAGATCATGCATCTGCCGAAATGGTTTCCGTTCCACCTCGACAAGGTGTCCTACTGGGCCCGCTGCGTGATCGTGCCCTTGCTGGTGCTCCAGGCAAGGAAGCCGCTGGCCAAGAATCTGCCGGGGATCGGCGTGTCCGAATTGTTCGTGACGCCGCCTGAGCATGTGCAGACTTGGCCCGGCAGCCCGCACGCCACCTGGCCCTGGACCCCGATCTTCGGCGCCATCGACCGGATCCTCCAGGTCACGCAGGACCATTTTCCGAAGACGATCCGGCAGCGCGCCACCGACAAGGCGGTGGCTTGGGTCAGCGAGCGGCTCAACGGCGAGGACGGTCTGGGCGCAATCTTTCCGGCCATGGTCAACACCGTGCTGATGTACGACGTGCTGGGATATCCCCACGATCATCCGCAGGTGCGCATCGCCTGCGAGGCGGTGGAGAAGCTCGTGGTCGTCAAGGAGCACGAGGCCTACGTGCAGCCTTGCCTCTCGCCGGTCTGGGACACGGCGCTGGCCGGTCACGCGCTGCTCGAGGCCGGCGGCCCCGAGGCCGAGCGCCAGGCGCGGCGCGGCCTCGATTGGCTGAAGCCGCTCCAGGTGCTGGACATCAAGGGCGATTGGGCGGCCGGCCGTCCCAACGTGCGCCCCGGCGGCTGGGCGTTCCAATACGCCAACCCGCACTTTCCCGACCTCGACGACACCGCCGTGGTGGTGATGGCCATGGACCGGGCGACCCGCCAGCACGGCCTCGTCGCCGACGTGCCGGATTACGCGCTCTCCATCGCCCGTGCCCGGGAGTGGGTCGAGGGCCTGCAATTGAGCGATGGCGGCTGGGCGGCGTTCGACGCCGACAACAACCACCACTACCTCAACCACATCCCGTTCTCGGATCACGGGGCGCTGCTCGATCCGCCCACCGCCGACGTCACCGCCCGCGTCGTCTCGATGCTGGCCCAGCTCGGCGAGACCCGCCAGAGTTCGAAGGCCCTGGACCGGGGCGTCGTCTACCTCCTGAGCGACCAGGAGGAGGACGGCTCCTGGTACGGCCGCTGGGGTATGAACTTCATCTACGGGACGTGGTCGGTGCTCTGCGCCCTCAACGCGGCCGGTGTCGATCCGGCCTCGCCGGAAATCCGCAGGGCCGTGGCTTGGCTGATCCGCATCCAGAATCCGGATGGCGGATGGGGCGAGGACGCCTCCTCCTACAAGATCGATCCGGCCTTCGAGCCCGGCTATTCCACCGCGTCGCAGACCGCCTGGGCCTTGCTCGCCCTGATGGCGGCCGGCGAGGCGGAGGACCCGGCGGTGGTGCGCGGCATCAACTACCTCACCCGCACCCAGGGCGCCGACGGCTTCTGGTCCGAGGAGCGCTACACCGCCACCGGCTTCCCGCGGGTGTTCTACCTGCGCTACCACGGCTACCCGAAATTCTTCCCGCTCTGGGCCATGGCGCGCTACCGCAACCTGACGCGCAGCAACACCCGCAGCGTGGCGTTCGGGATGTGATCGGCCGGCGATATCCTTCTCCCTTTGTGGACAAGGTGGCCCAACAGGGCTGGCGGATGAGGGAGAATACCCCGTCCGCGAAGATTCGACCGGGTCGCGCCCTGCGACGAGGTCCCTCCCTTGAAAAGAGTGAGAAGCGGCGAGGGATATGACCTTTCCGGAGAATTCGCGCCCCTCATCCCAACCCTCCTCCAAACGGGAGAGGGTGGTACGTCGCGGACAATTCGACCCGACCCGATAGACCGGACCGGGGATACCCATTCATCTGCGATTGCCTGCCCACAGAGGGGGGGCTGCCCGGTCTGGAAATCCATGCTGCCCGTCCTCGCCGTCACCGGCCTCGCCAAGGAAGCGCGTCTCGCCGCCGGGCCGGGTGTCACGGCCATCGGGGCCGGCGGCAACCCCGAGCGCCTGCGTGCCCTCCTCGCCGCGCGCACCCCCTCGGCCTGCCGCGCCATCGTCAGCATCGGGATCGCCGGTGGTCTCCGCGGCGATCTCGCGCCGGGCGACGTGGTGATCGCGTCGGAGGTTGTCACCGGAAGCGGTCGCCTGGCCGCCGATCCGGTGGTGGCCGCCGCCCTGACGGACCGGCTCGCCGGTATCAGCAGCGGGGTTCGCCTGGCGCCCATCGCCGGGGTCGAGGCCGCGATCCTCACCGGCGCCGCCAAGACCGCCCTGCGCGAGCGGACCGGGGCCGCCGTGGTGGATATGGAATCCCACGTGGCGGCCGCCTACGCTTCGGCGCACGGCCTGCCCTTCGCGGCGGTCCGCGTCGTGTGCGATCCGGCGGATCGGGCGATTCCCGCCTTCGCCGCCCAGGCGTTGAAGCCCAACGGCGAGCCGGATATCGGTGCGGTCCTGGCGGCGATCCTGCGCGATCCCCGCCAGATCGGGCCGCTGATGCGCCTCGCCCGCGATTCGGGGCGGGCCTTCGCCGCGCTGAAGCGCTGCCGTGTTCTGCTCGGCGTCGGTCTCGGCGTTCCGTAGGTTCCCCTCTCCGAGACCATGAAAAATCCCGCGACACGGGCGTGTCGCGGGATTTTCTGTCTGGAGACCGGCGGCCGCCGGTGAGCCGGCGCCGTCTCGGCTCAGGCCGCCGTGCGGTTGCGGGCTTCGCGCTTGGTATCGACGCCCGACGCTTTGATCTCGGACAGCTTCTGCGCGACGTTGCGGGAGAACACGAATTCGGCCGGCCGCTGCTTGTCGAGGTTGATCTCGGGCGCCATCGGTCCCTCGGTCTTGATGCCGCGGATGGCATGGATGAGGGGCTTCCAGGGCTTGGTGGCCGAATCGACGACCGAGGAGGCCTCGTAGCCCGAGTGGACCATGCAGTCGGCGCACTTCTCGTAATTGCCGGTGCCGTAGGAATCCCAGTCGGTCTCTTCCATCAGCTCCTTGAAGGTGGCGGCGTACCCTTCACCCAGCAGGTAGCAGGGCTTCTGCCAGCCGAACACCGTCCGAGTGGGGTTGCCCCAAGGGGTGCAATGGTAGGTCTGGTTGCCGGCCAGGAAGTCGAGGAACAGGCCCGATTGCTGGAAGGCCCACTTCTGCCGACCCTTCTCCTTGCCGTGGCGGAACACGCCACGGAACAGATCCTTCGTCGCCTTGCGGTTCAGGAAGTGCTGCTGGTCGGGCGCGCGTTCATAGGCGTAGCCTGGCGAAACGGTGATGCCGTCGATGCCCATCTTCGTCACGCTGTCGAAGAAGTCGGCGATCTTATCGGCGGAGGAGTTGTTGAAGAAGGTGCAGTTGATGGTGACGCGGAAGCCCATTTCCTTGGCCTTGGCGATGGCCGAAACCGCCTTGTCGTAGACGCCGCGCTGGCACACCGACTGGTCGTGCATGTCCTTGTCGCCGTCGAGGTGGATCGACCAGGTGAAGTACGGGC
>JAKONB010000051.1 GCA_022702195.1 Beijerinckiaceae bacterium
CCGTCGCGGATCACCTTGCCGCCGCCGAACTTCACCTCCTCCCCATAGGTGGTGTGGTCGCGCTCGACCTCGATCACCAGGGAGGTGTCGGCGAGGCGGATGCGGTCGCCGGTGGTGGGGCCGAACATGTCGGCATAGGCGGCGCGGGGCAGGGCGGCGCGGGGGGGCATGGTGGCCATCTGGTGCGTTCGCCTCCGATCAGGCGGTGAGGTGCGAGAAGACCGGCTCGCGCGCGGCGGCCTTGTCGAAGGTCAGGGTGGCGGCGGCACCGCCCTGGCGGTTGAGATGACCGATCAGGTGATCCTGAAAATCGGCACCGCCGACGCGCCAGCTCTCGATGGCGCGCTCATCCGTGAAGGCGATGCGACGGGAATGAACGAGAACGTCGAGCAGGGCGAGAATATCGGCTTTGCCGAAGCGCTCGCGCCGCGCCAGCGTCCAGACGAACTCCACCAGGACGACGGGATTGACGAGGGCCGGCCCGTCCAAGCGGGCCGCGTCGATCGGAAAGGCGCTCGCCAGGGCTGATTGCTCGACGTCGTCGTCGAGGGTGTGGCGCAACAGGATGTTGGTGTCGATTCCGATCATCGATCCGACTTCGTGCGCTCGTCTTCGGCCACGAGGTAGTCGCCGATCGGATCGGGGCCGGGATTCGCCGCACTGGCCGAGCCCCGGGCACGGCGCGCGATCGCGCGCATCGCGGACAGGTCGTCCGTGTCCTTCGTCAGGATCGCGCTGCCGTCGTCGCCGACAACGAGCGAGAGGCGGTCGCCGGCAACGGCGTTGATCGCGCGCCGATATTCAGCCGGCAGCGTGATCTGCCCCTTGGATGTCACCGTCATTGCGAACCGCTGCACGCCCGCCTCCTTATCTCAGAGTGCCTCGCAAAGCTCCCGATCGCCGCCGTTTCTCGCTGGAAGCAGAACGGCGCAGCGAGGGGTCTGTGAGGGACACGCGGATGCCTTGCCTCATGTTCTAACATGCGGGCGCCCGCTCAAAGCCTCCCCATCACGTCGCCGCGGAACCCGTACACGGTCCGGTCGCCGCCGAGCGGCACCAGCACCACCTCCCGGGTGGCGCCGGGCTCGAAGCGGATCGCCGTGCCCGGCGCGATGTCGAGGCGCTGGCCACGCGCCTTGTCGCGCTCGAAGCGGAGCCCCGGATTGACCTCGAAGAAGTGGTAATGCGAGCCGACCTGGATCGGCCGGTCGCCGACATTGGCCACCGCGATCAGCGTGCGCGGCGCGCCCGCGTTGAACACGATCTCCCCCGGCAGGGTGGTCACTGCGCCGGGCACGTCGGCGCTGGCTGCGCCCCGGATCGGGTGGTGGACGGTGACGAGCTTGGTCCCGTCGGGAAACGTCGCCTCCACCTGGATGTCGTGGATCATCTCCGGCACCCCCGCCATGCACTGGTCGGCGGTCAGCACGTGGCCGCCCGCCTGCATCAGTTCGGAGACGGAGCGGCCGTCGCGGGCGCCCTCCACCACGGCGTCGCTGATCAGCGCCACGGCCTCCGGGTAATTCAGCTTCACCCCACGGGCGAGCCGGTTGCGGGCCACCTGCGCGGCCATGGCGAGGAGGAGCTTGTCCTTTTCGCGAGGGGTCAGGAGCACGGAGAAAACCTCCACGTTGGCGCGGGACGCAGGGATGACGCACAGGCAAGGAGCGTGCTGGCGCGCGGAAGGCAAGCGGCATCGCGGCCTTCCGTGCGTCCAGGCGCACGATTTGCCCCGGCGCGGCGAGGCGCCGGCCCGACGGCGACCGGTTGACAGGACGCGGCCCCTCGTCCGAACAGCGCAAGATGCCCGCGACGAAGCCCGAGGCCGATTCCCCGCATTCCCCGGAGAGACAGATGACGACGATCACCATCGATGGGCGGACGTTCCGGCCCGCGGACGTCATGGCCGTCGCCCGCCCCGACGCCCGGGGCCAGCGCGCCGAGGCGGCCCTGGAGGCCGAGGCCCGCGCGCGCCTGGAGGCGGCCCGCACCTATATCGACGCGCACTTCATGACCGACGACGCGCCGCTGATGTACTCGTTCAACACCGGGGTCGGCCTGTTCAAGGACCGGCGGGTGCTGATGTCCGAGATGGAGGAATACCAGCGCCGCTCGGTCTACGCGCACGCCACGGGGGTGGGCGCGCCGTTCGATCCGGAGGTGGCGCGCGCCACCATGCTGCTGCGCGCCAACGCCTTCGCGTCGAACTATTCGGGTCCCCGCGTGGCGGTGGTGGACCGCCTGCTCGCCTGCCTCAATGCCGGCCTCGTGCCGGTGATCCCGCAGAAGGGCTCGGTGGGCGCCTCCGGCGATCTCGCCCCGCTCGCCCATCTGGCCGGGGCGATCTGCGGCTTCGCCGAGGCCGAGATGATCTACGAGGGCCGGCGGATGCCGGCCCGCGAGGCTTTGGCGCTCGCCGGCCTCGAACCCGAATTCCCCCTGGAGGCCAAGGACGCCTCGGCGCTGATCAACGGCTCCACCGTCTCGCTGGCGCTCGGCGTGCTGGCGCTCGAGGATTCCCGAAAACTCCTCAAGCACGCCGACATCGCCCTCGCGCTCAGCCTCGAATGCATGCGCTGCGAGACCAGGGCGTTCGATCCGCGCCTGCACGCCGCCCGGCCGCACCAGGGCCAGGCCGCCACCGCCCGCAACGTGCTGCGGCTGCTCGACGGCTCGCTCCGCTGCACCGAATCGGCGCGCCACACCGTCTTCCCCGACGAGGCGCGCGCGCCCGGCACCGCCCCGGCGCCCCGGGTGCAGGACGTGTATTCCCTGCGCTGCGCCCCCCAGGTCCACGGGCCGGTGCGCGAGGCGCTCGCCTATATCGGCGGCATCATCGAGACCGAGATCAATTCGGCCACCGACAACCCGCTGATCTTCGACGACGGGGCGGGCGGCTATGCCTGCATCTCGGGCGGCCATTTCCATGGGCAGTACGTGGCCCAGGCCATGGACCTGCTCGCCATCGCGATCACCGATCTCGGCTCGATCTCCGAGCGGCGGCTGTTCCGCCTCATCGACCCGACCCTGAGCTACGGCCTGCCGCGCAACCTGCTGGCCGGCAAGAAGGGCCTGAACACGGGCTTCGCCACCGTGCAATGCACGCTCTCGGCCCTGGTGATGGAGAACCGCACCCTGTCGAGCCCCGGCTCGGTGGATTCGATCCCCGGCAAGTCCAACGCCGAGGACCACGTCTCGAACTCGACCTGGTGCGGCCGCAAGGCCCGCACCATCGTGGAGAATGCCGAGCAGATCGTGGCCGGCGAACTGCTGATGGCGGCCCAGGCCCTCACCCTGGTGGCCGACGTGGCCAAGGACCATCCGATCGGCAAGGGCACCCAGGCGGCCCTGGACGCGATCCGGGCCGTGATCCCGCCGGCGCTCGACGGCGACCGCTGGTACCACACCGAAATGGTGGACGCCCTCGCCCTGCTGCGCTCGGGCGCCATCGTGGCGGCGGTGGAGGCGGCTGTCGGCGAATTGGAATAGGGGAGATCGGAGCGGCTATCGGCCAAGCGCCCCACAGCGGCGCAGCGGGAGGACCAGCGTGGTCGCCACGACAGACACACCGCCCGCGCGGCGCCGCCGCAAGGACGGCGAGGCCCGGCGCGCGGCGATCCTCGATGCGGGGCTCGACCTGTTCTCGGCGCTGGGCCTGCACGGGGCCAGCGTCGACGCCATCGCCGAGCGCGCCGGGCTCTCGAAGACCAACCTGCTCTACTACTTCCCCTCCAAGGAGGCGCTCTACGTGGCGGTGCTGCGCCGGGTCCTCGACGTCTGGCTCGATCCGCTCCAGGCGCTCGACGCCGGGAGCGAGCCGGCCGACGCGGTCCGGGCCTATATCCGCGCCAAGCTCACCCTGTCGCGCGACGCGCCCCAGGCCTCGCGGCTGTTCTGCCTCGAGATCGTCCAGGGCGCGCCCCTGCTGCGCCCCGAACTGGAAGGCCCCCTGCGCGCCCTGGTGGAGACCAAGGCGGCGATCATCCGCGGCTGGAGCGACGCGGGCCGCATCGGCGCGCACGATCCGCATCACCTCATCTTCTCGATCTGGGCGATCACCCAGCATTATGCCGATTTCGCCGCGCAGGTGGATGCCGTGACCGGCCTGAGCCTCGACGACCCGGACTTCTTCGAGCGCGTCGTGGCCAGCACGCAGGAGCTCATCCTGGCGGGTTTGGGCCTGCGCTCCGGGCCGGCGGATCCCGTTCCCGGTTGATCGCCCCGGTCGCGACGGGCTCCGCCTCCTGAAAGGAGCTCGCGGATTCACCCATCGCCGTTCCGCATCAAACCTCTCAGAAAAAAGCGCTGTCTCCCTCCCCCTTGCGGGGAGGAGGGCGCGTGGGTGCAATCGACCGGACGGATCGACCGGAGCCGGCATGATTCTCAGCCGGCCATCCCGGGAGAGGGACGCCCAAGGGGGTTTCCGCTCCTCGGATGAGCAGATCGCGCCCGTGCGCTGCGCAGAACGAAGAGAGTTTGTGCAACCGGCCGGAAACCGCGCCTTCGAGTTTGACCATCTGGTCCGAATTGCTACCGTAAGGTCACAGCGGACGACGAAGACAATGTCCGCATCGGCCCGTCAGGACCGAAAACCGTCCTGGCGAAGGTTTCGTCGCGATCGCGAGGGTGTCATGCGCGAGGGTGTCATGAATGTCGGCGTCTTCATCCCCATCGGGAACAACGGCTGGCTCCTGTCGGAGAACGCGCCGCAATACAAACCGAGCTTCGAGCTGAACAAGCAGGTGGTCCTGAAGGCCGAGGGCTACGGGCTCGACTTCGCCCTGTCGATGATCAAGCTGCGCGGCTTCGGCGGCAAGACCGAGTTCTGGGACCACAACCTCGAATCCTTCACCCTCATGGCGGGTCTGGCCGCCGTGACCAGCCGGATCAAGCTGTTCGCCACCGCCGCGACCCTGTGCATGCCCCCGGCCATCACCGCCCGGATGGCCGCGACCATCGATTCGATCTCCGGCGGCCGCTTCGGCCTCAACCTCGTCACCGGCTGGCAGCGGCCGGAATACGCGCAGATGGGCCTCTGGCCCGGCGACGAATACTTTTCGCGACGCTACGAATATCTCTCGGAATACGCCCAGGTGCTGCGCGACCTGTGGGAGACCGGCACCTGCACCATGGCGGGCGAGTTCTTCCAGATGGACGATTGCCGCCTGAGCCCGCGTCCCCAGGCCGACATGAAGATCATCTGCGCCGGCCAATCCGCCGCCGGGATGGAATTCACCGCCACATACGCCGACTACAATTTCTGCTTCGGCAAGGGCGTGAACACGCCGACCGCCTTCGCCCCCACGGTGGAGCGCCTGGAAGCGGCCAAGGCGGCGACCGGCCGGGACGTGTCGTCCTACGTGCTGTTCATGATCATCGCCGACGAGACCGACGAGGCCGCCCGCGCCACCTGGGAGCATTACAAGGACGGCGCCGATGCCGAGGCCATCGCGTGGCTGGGCGTCCAGGGGGCGGCCGACACCAGGTCGGGGGCCGACACCAATGTCCGCCAGATGGCCGATCCGACCTCGGCCGTGAACATCAACATGGGGACGCTGGTGGGCTCCTACGCCGAGGTGGCGCGGATGCTCGATCTGGTCGCCACCGTGCCGGGCACCGAGGGGGTGCTGCTGGTCTTCGACGACTTCCTGAAAGGGCTCGACGCTTTCGGCACCCGGATCCAGCCGCTGATGGCGAGCCGCGCGCATCTCGCCGACGCGGCCATGGCGAAGGTGGCGTGATGGTCGCCGGCTATCACGATCCCCAGGGCCGCCACGGGGACATCACCCTGGCCGCCACCCCCGAGCCCATCGCCTTCGACGCGAACGCCACCGCGCTCATCGTCGTCGACATGCAGAACGCCTACACCACCAAGGGCGGCTACCTCGATCTGGCCGGTTTCGACGTCTCGGGGACGGGACCGGTGGTGGCGCAGATCGCCCGGGCGGTGGCGGCGGCGCGGGCGGCCGGGATCAAGGTCGTCTGGTTCCAGAACGGCTGGGACCCCGATTACGTCGAGGCCGGGGGACCGGGCTCGCCGAACTGGCACAAGTCGAACGCCCTCAAGACCATGCGCAGCCGCCCCGACATGAACGAGCGGCTGCTGGCCAAGGGCACCTGGGACTACGCCCTGGTGGATGCCCTGAAGCCGGAGCCGGGCGACATCGTGCTGCCGAAACCGCGCTACAGCGGCTTCTACAACACCCAGCTCGACAGCCTGCTGCGCGCGGCCGGCATCCGCACCCTGGTTTTCACCGGCATCGCCACCAATGTCTGCGTGGAATCGACCCTGCGCGACGGCTTCTTCCTCGAATACTTCGGTATTGTCCTCGCGGACGCGACCCATCAGGCCGGGCCGCCCGCCCTCCAGCAGGGGGCCCTGTCCAACATCGAGACCTTCTTCGGCTGGGTCTCGGACGTGGCGGCCTTCGAGGCGGCCCTGAAACCGGACGTCGCCGCGGCGGCGGAATAGGCCCGAACGCCCACCCCCATCCTCGACCCACGCCCCCCCGCGCAGGAGCCCCCATGCCCAAGACCGCGATCATTCCCCCCGGCACCGGCAAGCCGCTGGCGCCCTACGTGCCCGGCACCCTCGCCGACGGCGTGCTCTACGTCTCGGGCACCCTGCCGCTCGATGCCGAGGCCAACGTCGTCCACGCGGGCGATGCCGCCGCCCAGACCCGGCACGTTCTGGAGACGATCAAGGGCGTCGTCACCGCCGCCGGCGGCACCATGGACGACGTGACCTTCAACCACGTCTTCCTGAAGGACTGGGCCGATTACGCCGCGATCAACGCCGTCTATGCGGAGTACTTTCCCGGCGAGAAGCCGGCGCGCTACTGCATCCAGTGCGGCCTGGTGAAACCCGACGCGCTGGTCGAGATCGCGTCGGTCGCCCATCTCGGCCGGGTCTGACGGCGATGGCCGCCCCGATCCACCACGCGATCCACGGGGAGGGCGCCCGGACGGTTCTGCTGTCGCCGGGGCTCGGGGGCTCGGGCGGCTATTTCGCGCCCCAGATGGCGGCGCTGACCGCGCGCTTTCGCGTGGTCACCTACGACCATCGCGGCACCGGCCGCTCGCCGGACACGCTGGAGGCCGGGCACGACATCGCCGCCATGGCGCGGGATGTCCTCACGGTGATGGATGCCAACGGCATCGCCAGCTGCGACCTCGTCGGGCACGCGCTCGGCGGCCTGATCGGCCTCGAACTCGCCCGGACCTATCCAGACCGGATCGGGCGGCTCGTGGTGATCAACGGCTGGGCGAGGGCGGATTCGGCGACGCGGCGCTGCT
>JAKONB010000095.1 GCA_022702195.1 Beijerinckiaceae bacterium
GAGCGGCTCGCCGTGGTCGCCGTCGTGGAACAGGATCGTCGCGTCGCGGCCGCCGGCCTCCGCATAGGCCAGCATCAGGGTGCGCAGGCGCCGCATCAGGGCGTCCGCAGGGGGCACGGCGTAGGCGGCGGCCCCGGTCGGGCACACGGCGGCGCAATTGCCGCAGCCGGCGCAGATGTAAGGGTCGATGGCCACGGTATCGCCGGCCGACGCGATGGCCCCGGTGGGGCAGACTTCGAGGCAGCGGGTGCAGCCGGTGATGCGCGACCGCGAATGGGCGCAGAGATCGGCGCGGAATTCGACGAATTTCACCTTGTCGAAGGTGCCGACGAGGTCGGACGCCGCCGTGATCGCCCGCTCGACCGCCGCCGGGTCGCGCGGGTCGGCGCGCAGATAGCCGCTGCGCAGGTCGTGGGCGGGAAACAGCGGCGTGCCGCCGGTGAGATCGAGGACGATGTCGCAGGTCGAGGTCGCGCCGTTGCGGGGCAGGCCGAAGACGAGATGCGTGCGCGAGGACGGAGCAGGCAGCGCGTAATCGTCGATCTGCAACGCGAACGCCCCGAGGCGGCCCGTGGCGCCGGCCACCGTGCCCTGGAGCACCGGGAAGTCGTTGCGCTGGGGCGGTTCGACGGCGTCGGGCCGGCTCAGCAGCACGGTGACGTCGAGGGTCTGCGCCAGCCGTCGCCCGGCCTCGATGGCGGTGGCGTCGCGGCCGTAGATCAGCGCGACGCCCGCGCTCTCGATGGCGACGGTGCTGGCGTCCGGCAGAGGCTCGGCCGCGGCGGCCAGCAGGGAGGCCATCTTCGGTCCGGCCGCGGCGGCATCCCGCGACCAGCCGGCGGTCTCGCGGATCTTGGCGTAGGTGACCCGATCCTCCGCCCCCAGATCCTCGGCGACCTCGTCGAACAAGGGAGATTGCAGCGTGCAGGACACCGTGACGGGAACGCCGGTCCCCAGGGCCTCGCGGAACCGGTCGAGTTCGCGGCCGCAGAGCTGATCGGCGGTTCTGAGCGTGCCGCCGCAGCCGCGCGCGAGGGCGCCGGCATCCAGGGGCATCGTCCCCTCGCAGGAACAGGCGAACACGAGACGTTGGGACAAGCGGCGACCTGAGACGTTGGGAACGGGCGCGGCCCCTTCGCGGGGCCGATGGCATCCGTTATATAATCGAACCGTTCGAAACTACGAACGGACCAATTGACCACATCGGGCCTCGTCGTCCCGCCCGCACCGGTTCTCGGATCATCCCGCGCCCCATGACCACGCCGTTCGCGAGCGATCCGCCCGCCCTCGTCCTGCCCCCGGCCTTCAGCGCCCTTCGCGTGCCGGCGACCGACGACGCCCTGTCGCGCGCCCGTGCCCTCGCGGAGCGGGAAGCCGGCGACGCGGCCGGCACCCTGGTGCTGGTGGAGCGTGAGGACGTGCTCGATCTGGCGGTGATCCTGGCCCCGGGCGAGCCGCTCGCCACGGCGCGGCGCGCCTTCCTGCTCGGGATGATCGCCCTCATCGACGCCCTGGGCAGCCATGCGCCGCCGGAAATGCCGATCACCCTGGTCTGGCCGGACGAGATCCGCTTCGACGGCGCGCGTCTGGGCGGCGGCGGCCTCGCCTGGCCGGCGGCCTGCGCCGAGGAGGCGGTGCCGGACTGGCTGGTCTTCTCCGCCATGCTGATCGTCTCCAAGGCGCATCTCGGCGATCCCGGCCTCACGCCGGATTCCACCGCGCTGGACGAGGAGGGGTTCACGCCGGGCGCACGCATCGCCCTGGTGGAGAGTTTCTCCCGAAATCTCATGAAGGGGTTCGCCACCTGGGAGGCGGAGGGCTTCGCCGGCATCGGCGCCCGCTGTCTCGCCCATCTGCCGCTTGCGGTGGGCGCGCGGGTCGAGATCGACCGGTCCGGCGATGCCCTGCTGCACCGGGACGGCGCGACCGAGCGCCTGGCGCTGGCGCCCGCCCTCGTGCGCCCCGCCTGGCGCGATCCGGCCACGGGACTGGTGCGGCTGTGAGCCCCCGGAGACTTCCCCGCACCCTGCGGCTCGACCCGTCGGACAGCTTCGTGTTCGCGCAGGCCGCCGAGCCCGGCGAATGGGCCGTCACCGGCTCGTTCCTGTTCTGGGACCGGGATCTGGCCGCGCTGACGGGAAAGGACCGCGTGGCGTTCCGCTCCGGCTTCCTCGGGGTGCGCTCGTTCGGCTTCTCCACCCTGGTGGTGGTGAGCGAGGCGAGCGAGACCGAATACGAGGCCGCCGCCGCCGACCTCGCCCGCCATCTCGAGGAACGCCTCGGCGCGCCGGATCGCGCCACGGCGCTCGCGGCGGCCCGCGAGGAACTCGATGTCGCCGGCTCGCTCTGCGACCTTCCGGTCGGGACCGTGGTGGCGATGCACCGCGCCGAGAAGGACGGGGCGATCACCGAGGCGTTTCGGACGTTGCACCAGAAGCCCGGCGGCGAGGACCGCCTCCATGCCGGCGCCCGCGCCTTCCGGTTCGTCGAGACCGACGAGGACGAGCCGGAAGAGCGCGCCGACCTCCTCGGCCTCGCCCGGCGCGACCGGACGGGTCCATGATGCCGGATCACGCAGCCAACAGGGACCGTTTCGGACGATGACCGAGTTCTGGGTGTCGAGCGGCCACCATCTCACCCGGCGCACCGCGGGCGGCGGGCTCGCGGCCACGGACGAACTCATCCTCGCCTATCTGGCCCGGCCCGAGCTGATTCCGCCCGAGGAGGCCTGCGCCGCCGAGCGCGCGCTCTACGCGGACCTGCGCGCCGAGCCCCGCCGCGTCGTCCCGCCGGAGGCCCTGGCCGCCATCGCGGATGCGGATGCGCGGGAGAACTGGGCGGTGCTCCTGGCGTTCCGAGACCGGCTCCTCGGCGCGCGCTCCTTGGAGGCGGCCTATCTCGGCCTCGTGCGCGAGGGCCTGCAGGGCACGCCGTCGCTGTTCCTCAACCAGCTCGTCCACCTCATCCTGCGCAACGCGCTGGATGCCTGCGACGACCCCTACGTGCTGCGGGCGGCCGAACTGTTCTTCCGCACCCAGCGGGTGAGCCGGCACGACGGCACCGTGCTGCTCGCCGATGCCGAGGTGATCGAGGCCCGCGAGGGCTCGGCCCCGCTCTCGCCCCTGGTGGCGATGCTGGGCAAGGAGGCGGCCAACGAACTCGACGTGCTCAACGACGAGAATGCCTG